>NZ_JAALEF010000135.1:6115-26994 GCF_014145245.1 Dietzia sp. B44
GGGCTCGAGGTACGTCTCCGAGGCGGGCCCCGTGGTGCCCTGGTCGGAACTGGTCTCGGCCGTCGACCGCTCTCCGCGGCTGCGTCTGCTGGGGCGGATCGAGGCGACGTCGCACCACGCCGAGACGGTGAGGTTGTGGTCCGAGACGTT
Source organism: Dietzia sp. B44 (assembly GCF_014145245.1). Classification (NCBI taxonomy): domain Bacteria; kingdom Bacillati; phylum Actinomycetota; class Actinomycetes; order Mycobacteriales; family Dietziaceae; genus Dietzia; species Dietzia sp. B44. The sequence continues at coordinate 6,266 of NZ_JAALEF010000135.1, forward strand.
CGCCCTCCGGGGGCGGGACGCGGCGGCACTGGGGTTCGACGCCGTGTACCGGCGCATGTGGGCGTTCCATCTCGCGGCGCTCGAGGCCGGGCTGCGCAGGGGGTGGCTCGAGTCCGTCCAGGTGGTCGCCACGGCGAAAAGCACCCTGACCCACCGTGATGGTCCGCCCACGTCCTAGGGTTCGTTCATGAGCAACTTTCTCACCCCGATCGCGATCTGGTTCGGACGTCAGGACGCGACGCGGGAGAACTCCCACCTCGTGGTGACGGTCGACAAGTGGATGAACAGGATCTCCGGTGGCCGCGTCCCGCTGCTCCGGGTGGCGGGGCTGCCCACGCTCACGTTGCACGTCCCGGGCAGGAAGTCCGGTGAGCCGCGCGACACCCCGCTGCTGTTCGCATCGTGGCGCAACGGCCTGGTGGTCGTCGGCTCCAACTGGGGGGGAGAGAAGGCTCCTGCGTGGGTGCACAACCTCCGCGCGGCGGGGGAGGGCGAGGTCGACGTGTCGGTCTACGGCGCCAGGCTCACCGTGGACGTGCGGGAGGTGGCCGAGGACGAGCGGGCGTCGGCCTGGGACGCCGCCGTGAAGGTGTGGCCGAACTACGAGATCTACGCCACCCGCACGACCAGGCACCTGCCTCTCTTCCACCTCACGCCCAGGCTCTGAGACGGCTCAGCGGCGGGCGACCATATTGAGCGCCGTGGCGGTGAGGACCGGTTCGTCGTCCTGGTTGACCAGCGTCACATCCGTGGTGAGCACCCCGCGGTCAGGCTTGCTCCTGGAGGGGCGGACACCGGTCGTCTCGCAGATCAGGGTGAGACGGTCGCCGGGTCGCAGCGGCCGGACCCAGCGGAGCTCGTCGATCCCGGGGGACGCCAGGCTCGCGACAGCGGTGAGGTAGTTGTCGGCGAACAGGCGCATCATGAGCGCCGCGGTCTGCCAGCCGCTCGCGATCAGTCCTCCGAACGGGCCGTGAGCGGCCGCCTCAGGATCAGTGTGGATGCTCTGCGGGTCATACCTGCGGGCGAACTCCATGATCTCCTCGGCGTCCACCGACTCCTCACCGAAGCGGTACGTGCGTCCTTCCTGATAGTCGTCGAGGTACCTGTCGTCGACAGGGGTGTCGAAGGTGTCGTACTGCTCGGCGGTCATCTGTCACTCCTGGGCGCAGGGTCGGGCTCGTGCTTCCGGATCAGAGTCAACCGCACGCGGGTGATGGTGGGTGCCGATTCACGGTCGGTCCCCTCATCACGTGGTAGTCAGTTAGTGACAGTTCACTCGATGGGGGGCATGCGTGGCGTACTTCGAGCGACTCGGTGACCGATGGTTCGACCCGACCTCACACACCACCGGGGCCTGGGATCCGGCGGTGCAGCACATCGGCCCGTCGTTCGGGTTGCTCGTGCACGAGGTGGAGGGTGATCTACGACGTCGGCGGGACGATCCCATGGTGATCTCGCGCCTGACCTACGAGATCCTCGGCACCGTGCCCATGGACCCGGTCGCGGTGGACGTGCAGGTGGTCAGACCGGGGCGCACCATCGAGCTCGTGGAGGCCACGTACGGACTCGCGGATCGCGTGGGAGTGCGCCTGCGCGCCTGGCTGCAGCAACCGAGAGACACCACGGAGCTCGAGGCCGTCGGCCTCGACCCGATCCCGGGACCGACCGACATGCCGCAGTGGGACCCCACCTCGGTCTGGCAGGGCGGGTACCTGGCGTCCGCGGAGGTCCGCCGGGACTCGGTCGGGCCGGGGAGGGCTCGCTACTGGGTGCGCACCGACGTCCCGCTGGTCGCAGGCGAGTCGGTGGGCGGGCTGGCCCGGTCGGCAGCACTGTTCGACATCGCCAACGGAATGGCGGTCCGCGCGGCTCCCGAGGACGTGCAGTTCCCCAACATCGACCTCACCGCCCACCTCTTCCGCGAGCCACGAGGGGAGTGGGTCGGGTTCGACACCCGGGTGAGCTTCGGTCCGGGCGGGCTCGGGCTCACCTCGAGCACCCTGCACGACGAGTCGGGCCCGATCGGTACCCTCGCGCAGACCCTCACCGTCCGCCCCGTCACCCCGGGACGGTGACCGCGGCCGGGGAGTCGTGGTCCCGGGGGGCGGACTGCGTCATACTCGGGGAGTCATCCACATCGACACACGAAACGGAGTGTGTGAGAGGCCCTGATGGGTACCCCCTCTGAAAGGACCGGGTCGGACGACGACCCGGGACCTAGTCGCCCTCCTCGTTCTTCTCAGGTCCACGGCGCTCGAGTGCCGACACGGCGTCTCCCGAGGGGGGAGGTGGCCCCGTGGTCCTGACCCTTCTGATGTTGTTGCTGGGGATCCTCGCGATCCTGGCCATCATCGCCGCGAACGGCTACTTCGTGGCACAGGAATTCGCCTACATGTCCGTGGACAGGAACAGGCTCAAGGCACTGTCCGAGGCGGGAGACGTCGCCGCCCAGCGGGCACTGAGGGTCACGCAACGGACGTCCTTCATGCTGTCGGGTGCCCAGTTGGGCATCACGGTCACCGGCCTGCTGGTCGGGTACGTGGCCGAACCGCTGGTCGGCGAATCGCTGGGGACCCTCCTGGGCGGGGTCGGAGTCCCCGCGGCGGTGAGCGTCACGGTGGGCACCGTCCTGGCGTTGGTGGCCGCGACCGTCGTGCAGATGATCTTCGGCGAGTTGTATCCCAAGAACCTGGCGATCGCGAGCCCGGAGCCCCTGGCCCGCGGGCTGGCGCGGTCCACCACCCTCTACCTGACCGTGTTCGGCTGGCTCATCGTGGTGTTCGACCGGGCGGCGAACCTGCTGCTCAGGGTGGTCGGGGTCACACCCGTCCACGATCTGGACTCCACGGCCACCGCCGAGGATCTCGAGCGAATCGTGGCGGACGCCCGGGAGAGCGGCGATCTGCCCGAGAACCTGTCCGTCCTCATCGACCGGATCCTGGACTTCCCGGATCGCACCGTCGAGCACGCGATGATCCCGCGTCCCCAGACCAGCGTGGTGGGCCCGGATGACACCGTCGGAGAGGTCCGGACGTTGATGGCCTCGGGACACACGAGGTATCCGGTGGTCTCGGAGACTCTGGAGCCGCTGGGGGTCGTTCAGTTGGCCGACCTGCTCCGCGTGGGAGCGAAGGCCGACACCCCGGTCTCGGAGATCATGCGCCCACCGGTGGTCCTGCCCTCGTTGATGTCCCTGCCCCATGCGCTGTCGACGCTGACCCGGTCGAAGACGCAGCTCGCGGCGGTGGTCGACGAGTACGGGGGCTTCGCGGGCGTGTTGACGATCGAGGATCTGGCCGAGGAGTTGGTGGGGGAGCTGACCGACGAACACGACACGGAACCCGAGTCGGTCATCGCGGTCGTGGACGAGGGGATCTGGCGGATGGACGGTGACGTCCACGTCGACGAGGCCGAGAGATCGCTCGGTCATGAGCTTCCGCACGGAGATTACGAGACCATGGCGGGGTTGACCATCTCCGCGCACGGCGAACTCCCGGAAGTGGGTCAGACCGTGCGGGTCGAACTGCCGATCGAGCCCCGGGAACTGATCGCCGAGACACCGCTTCAGTTCGCCCTGGAGATCGAGGTCCTCAAGGTGACCCGGCTGGTCCCCGGCGAACTGCTGGTCCGGTTGGTGGACTCCCAGGAGGAGCACCCGGGGCGTCCCGGGGACGACGGACACCCCGCGACGGGACACGGGCTCGAGCCGGGACGGGGGGAGGAGCGGTGATGGACAATCCGCTCGTCGTCGCCGCGATCACCGTGGCGTTGATCGTCCTGAGCGCCTTCTTCGTGGTGATCGAGTTCGCGCTTCTCGGGGCTCGTCAGCACCGGCTCGAAAAGGACGCGGAGAGGAGCGCCTCGGCGCGGGCCGCCCTGCGGGGGATCAACGAGCTGACCGTCATGCTCGCGGGTGCCCAGTTGGGGATCACCGCCTGCACCTTCGCGCTGGGCGCGGTCACCAAGCCGGCCGTCGACGCCTGGCTCGGGCCTGTCCTCGCCTCCCTGGGCGCGCCGGTACAGGTGGCCGGGGGCGCCGCGTTCGCGCTGTCACTGCTGTTCGTGACGTTCCTCCACCTGGTGGTGGGGGAGATGGCCCCCAAGTCGTGGGCCATCGCGCATCCGGAGTTCTCCGCCAAGTTCATCGGGATTCCCTCCCGGGGCTTCATCTGGGTCTTCCGGCCGCTCCTGCGGTGGGTGAACGAGGTCGCCAACCGACTGGTCTCCGCCAGCGGTGTCACCCCGGTCGAGAGGGCCGCGGTGGGAGGTCAGGATGCCGCCACGATCCGGCAACTCGTCGAGCATTCGGCGTCGGTCGGCGCCCTGGACGAGACGTTCAGTTCCCCGCTGACCGGAGCGCTCGGCCTCGATCAGCTGACGGTGGGGTCACTCGTCGACACCGACAGGGCACCCACCGCGGTGGCCGCGGAGGCCACCGTGGCGCAGGTCCAGGAGGCCGCGGCTCGGACGGGACACATGCGCATCCTCCTCCTCGAAGGGGATTCCACTCCGGCGGTGGTGCATGTGCGCGACACGCTGATGGAGCAGGAGGGCCACCCGGCGCGGGACCTGGCCAGGCCGGTGATGCTGCTCGACACCCGGACGCCGGTGTACGAGGCGCTCGCGGTGTCGCGGGAGCGGAGCGAGCAACTCGCCGCGGTCATGGATCACGACCGGTTCGTCGGCGTGATCACGATCTCGGACATCCTGCGCCACATCCTTCCCGAGGAGTCCGGAACCGTCGGCTGACGCGGCGTGAACCCTCAGGGGTCAGAGCTGTCGCAGGTAGCACCGCATCCCGGAGCCGGTGTCCGGGTCGTGGTCGGAGAAGCCGTGACGTTCGTAGAACCGCCGGGCGCCGAGATCGTCCGAGTCCACGTTGATGAGTATCTCCTCGCAGCCGCGCCGTCGGGCCTCGGACACCGACCGGTGCAGGACCCCGGTTCCGATGCCGGCGGCCCTGAGGTCCGGACGAACGTAGAGGTCCTCGAGCTGGGCCAGGGGACCGTCCCAGTACGGGGTCGGGCGAAGGGTGAGAAAGGCGAAGCCGACATCGGTCCCGGCCTCGCGGCCCCGGGGGAGTCCGGCGACGACGGCGAGGACGTCCTCGCGCTCGAGGAGTCGCTCGAACCGTGTCGCCGCCTCTGCCGCGCTGGGGGTGGCGCAGTCGAACTCGGTGTTGAAGTCGTGGAGCAGGCGCCCGAGTGAGGTCGCGTCCGCCGGACCCGCCACGCGGATGTCCACCTGCGCGGCGGGACGCGCAGAAGACGGGGGGACCGGAATACGTTCCCCCTCGAGGAGGCCCTTGAGCCGATCCAGGTCGGCTGCCACGGTGGCGGCGTCCTGCTCGAACTCGTCGTCGTCGTCGGAGAGCTGACGGACGGTCATGACCACCTCCGCGCCGTCCGGATGGGGCAGGACCCGGAGCGGATTGTGGACCGTCGCGCCGTCGGGCAGGGTGACCTCGTGGTCCAGGACCCCGAAGTCGTTCCTGGGGACGAATCGGACGCTCACCCTCCCCATGGGGGAGTCGACGACCAGGGTGTCGCCGTCCACGGAGGCCTGCGCGGTGGCCAGCCCAGACGCCCAGGTGGCGAGCTTCGTGTGGTCGGAGGCGAGGTCGTAGACATCCGCCGGGGAGCGGTGGATCACCGTGCTGACGTGGCGCGTGCGCATCTCGTCAGTGTCCGTCACTCGCCGGCACTGCGCCAGGGGTACGGCGTCAGGGGTTCGGCGCCGGGGGTTCGGCGACAGAGCTCCCGCGTCGGGACACCGTCTCCGGGACACCGCGGTCGGGATCGGCTCAGGCAGAGGGCGGATCGGTGTGGCTGCCCGTTCCCTCGATGCCGGTGACGGTGGTGAGGAGGAAGACCGAGTCCTCCAGGGCCGTGACGGCGTGCCGGTGGTGGGTGAGGGCGTGGAGTTCGCCGGCGCCGATGTCGACCGTGGTCTCGCCGGTCACCCGCACCGCCCCCCGGAGCAGGTAGAGGCTCGCTGCCGGGGGAGAGTTGTGCTCCTCGAGTTCGGTGCCCGCCGTCAGGGCCAACAGCGACTGGCGGAGAGGTCCTTCGTGGACGATGATCTCGGCGTGTCGGCCGTGCGGGGCGTCGGCAGCTCGGGCGAGTATGCGATCGGCGGTGTCGTTGACAGTGTTCATGGGTCGATCTCCCAGCCTTGACGGGTGCGTGCCCCTGACGCTACGCGCATCCCCGGGGCCCGGACCCGTGGAGACGGAAGCGTGTGGCGCGGATCCCGCGCACGGCCACACCCGGTGGCGTCCGGCCCGTCGGCTCGGGCCGCCCACGCACCCGAGACGCTGCCCGCCAGGCGAAGGGATAGCATCCGGGCACGGCGCGCGGTGCCGAGGGGCGTGAGGACGACCCTCGACGTCCGCCGGGTGGGGCCACCCTGTGCCACCCATGACTGCGGCCCGCCGCCGCCCGTTCACACCGTGGTCGGCGCCGGGATCATCGCTCTCGGCCTGATGGACGTGTTTCGCGCGCTGATGCACCCACGCAGCGAGGCGGCACTCAGCAAGGTGGTGTTCTCCGCACTGTGGGCGGTCTCCCGGCGGTTCGGGCACCGTCTGGGCTCGATCGTGGGCCCCGCGGGGATGGTGGTCACTGTTCTGGTCTGGGTGTTGCTGCAGGCAGTGGGGTGGGCGCTGGTCTAACTCCCGCACGTCCCGGACGGATTCGACTACTCCTCCGGAATCGACCCCGGTCGATACCCGGTCGCCGCCGAGGCGCTCTACGTGTCCCTCGTGACCCTGGCCACCCTGGGGTTCGGGGACGTGGTGGCCACGGAACCTCTCATCCGCGTTCTGGCCCCGGTGGAGGCGCTGACGGGGTTCGCGCTGCTGACCGCGTCCCTCACCTGGTTCATGCAGATCTATCCGCCGCTCTCGCGTCGTAGCGCACTGGCCCTGCGGCTCCACGGATTGGCGGAAGCCGACTTCGCCGCGGCGGTTCGAGACCTCTCCCCGGACACCATCTCGCGGGTGACGGAGGGCCTCGCCACGGAGATCAACGTCGTGACCGTGGATCTGACACAGCATTCGGAGACCTACTATTTCCAGGAGGCCAATCCCTACCAGGCGTTGTCCCGCCAGGTGCATTACGCGCTGGAGCTGTGTGATGCCGTCGCGGAGGTCGACACCGTGGAGGCGCGTGTCGGGGCAAGTACGTTGTCGGCGTCGCTGGACCGCCTCGCGGTGCCACTCAGCCAATTCACCGGCCGGGAGGGGGACGCCGGAGTCCGAGAGGTCCTCGCCGCGTATTCCGCGGATCACCAGCGGGCCGCGCGCGGCTGAAAGGCCGTCCCGAACGGTGACGAGGCCCTAGCGCGGACGTGGCCGGTGCTTCAGATGCGGTCTCAGTCGAGGGGGAGCGGGGACTGTGCCTCGGCGGAGTTCGGTGATGAGGTCGCTGGCGTGGGTGACCAATCCGGCGGCATCGATCCCGTGGGGTGCCGGGCCGTCCCGGCCACCGATACGGTCGGCCGCACGCTCGAGTAGCGCCAGGGCCCCCGTGGTGTTGCCACGCTGGATGTGGGTGATGCCCACTGCCAGCTGGGCGAGGCCTTGCCAGAGCTCCCGCTCGTCGGCGGGGGAGCTCTTCCACGCGCCTTCCAGCACCTCGTGCGCGTGGAAGGCGAGGCCGCGGTCCAGCAGGTCCTGCGCCCACGCCAGCGATGCGTCGGGGGGCAGGTCCAGGTCGTCGGGAATGCGCTCGACTCCGACGCTCCCCGGTGGCAGAGGTCGGCCGAGTTCGTCGCGGGGACGCGCGTTGCGCGCGCGGCCGTCCTCGTCACGATCGCGGTCGATGCCGTCCGGGGTGCGCATCTCTCGATCGTCCCATCCGTCGTCGCCGGTCTGCCACCTCGGACCCGGGCACCGGGCCCCGATCGTGGCACGTCGCACGCGACCTGTCCGCCGCGCACTCCGTAGGCTTGACTGATGACGTTGCATCATGTTCGACGCGGTCAGGGCAGTCCACTACTTCTCGTACACGGCCTCGGCGCGGGGTGGCGATCGTGGGAGCCCATCATCAACGACCTGGCCGCGAGCCGGGAGATCATCGCGGTCGACCTGCCGGGGTTCGGCGAGTCCCCACCGCTCGACGGTGAGGTCTCCATAGCGACGTTGACCGACGCGGTCGCCCGGTTCATCGACGAGTCGGGTCTGCACGGGGTCTCCACGGCCGGGCAGTCGATGGGTGGGCGGATCGTGCTCGAGCTGGCCCGGCGCGGCGTCGGTGGTGACACCGTGGCGTTGGACCCCGGTGGATTCTGGAGCGATCGTGAGCTGGCGATCTTCAGCGCCACCCTGCGACCGTCGATCGCCCTGGTCAGCGCACTGCGCGGAGCGCTTCCGGTTCTGCTGGGTAATCCGGTGAGTCGGACCGCGCTGCTGGCGCAGCTCTCCGTGCGCCCCTGGGCCCTGCCGGCGCGGACCGTGCTGCCCGACGTGGCGGGACTGGCCGACGCGCCTGGGACGGGCGCGGCGATGGACGCGCTGACGAAGGGCCCGAAGCAGCAGGGCGCCCCCGCGGGCTCGGTCCCGGGACGGGTCACCATCGGTTGGGGTCGCCGCGATCTGGTGACACTTCCGGCCCAGGCTCACCGAGCCGCGCGCGCGTTCCCCGACGCGACACTGCACTGGTTCGATCGGTGCGGCCACTTCCCGCAGTGGGACGCGCCCCGGGAAGCGGTTCGGCTCATCCTGGACCGGACCAGCTGACTCGGCGGGTTCCGCTGGGGTGTTGTGGTGACCACCGTCGACGGTTGCGCCAGCGCGGTGCTCTACCTCCATGGGGTGATGATCCGTCGCGTCCGCGAACCGGGGAGTCCGCTGTCGCCGGGGTGGAGCGGCCCACCGCGAGGAGTTGGCGGACAGGGCCGGGAGCTGAGGGGCCGGGCCGGACGATGACACACCTCGCATCCGCCAGGTGGCTGAGTTCGATGCTCAGAGTCCGCACGACGCTTCGGCGCGGGATGTGGACGACCGAACTGCGGATGAACGTGGACCCGGAGACCGTGTGGACGGTCATCACCGATGTGCGGTGTTGGCCGCGATGGGGGCCCACCGTCTCGGATGCCCGGGTCGACGGCGACTCCGGCTTGACGGCCGGTGCGCGGGGGACGGTCACGACCGTGGCGGGCCTGTCCCTGCCGTTCGAGATCACCGACTTCGTGGATCGGCGGCTGTGGGCGTGGAAGGTGGCCGGTGTGAATGCGACCCGGCACGAGGTCATCGGAGTGCCGGGCGGTTGTGTCGTCAGCTTCGGGGCCCCGGTCTGGGCGGCGGGATACCTACCGGTGCTGGCTCTCGCGTTGCCGCGGATCGAACGGATCGCGGTCGAACGAGCTCACTGAGACGGGTCGGCGTCGGTGGGGGCGTGACGTGAGCACGAGGCCGTGAGCATCTGACCCATGGGCTGCAGAGATTCTCCCGCAGCAGGTCGGGGCTCTGACTTTACATAATGTAGATTATCGGCACTTAACCATAAGGCTGATAGCAGTGGGCCCTGCAGCGATGCTGTCGATCGTGCCGCCCGGTTGTCGGGCCCGGCGCCGCGTGCTTCTGTCGGGCTGTTCCGGGTCGCCCCGCTCATCGGCTGAGGTCGCCACCATATCGACGCTGTCTCCGCCCATGTCGTTCGCGACGGCCGACTCCGTCGTGGGGTGACGCCCTGTGGGCGGCCTGGCCCCGAGGTGTCACCCGGTACCGCCGGGCGTGGACTCTGGCGGGCGGAACCAGTCAGACGGGTGGAACCCGACCTGACGGGTTAATCGCCGGCTCTTCGGGGCGACACCGGGGCGGCTGGCTGGCTGCGCTCACAACGTCACAGTGACGTTTCCAGGGGCACTCCCCGTGTTGCCGGGTGACGTTCCCCGAGCTATCGAGGTCGCCCCGCGCCGGCGGGTACGGGCGGCCGCCGGTGATCCCACGGCACCGCCTGCTCGAGCTGACCGGCGAGGCGCAGGAGCATGGATTCACCCCCGAGCTGGGAGATGAACTGCACCCCCATGGGCACGCCCTCCGGGGTCCGGTGCAGCGGCAGCGAGAGCGCCGGTCGGCCGGTGAGATTGGCCAGCTGGGTGTACGGGATCCAGTTGAGGTTGTTGTCGATCATCGATTCCACGAGCCCCGAGCGTCGCAGCAGGCCGGCTGTCCGGGTCTTGAGTAGCCCGGTCGCCGCACGGTGTGCCAGTCGAGGGGTGTCCAGCGCGCCGATACGCGGCGGCAGGTCGGCCAGCGTGGGCGTGACCAGGAGGTCGTAGCCGTCGAAGAAGGCCGACAACCGCCGCACGTGCTCGTGTCGACGCATCACCGTGTCGACGTACTCGACACTGCTGTGCGCTCGTCCGAGGGCCGCCATGATCTGCGTGTCGAGCTCGAAGTCACCGTCCCGGCACCCCGTGCGCCGCTTGGCGTCGTCGACCTGCCACGCCAGGACCACGAACCAGGTGGCGAGGAAGTCGCGGGCCAACGCCAGGTCGTCGACCGGTTGCTCGGTGAGCATCTCCACGTCATGACCGAGGTCGGACAGCGTCCGTGCGGCCGCCTCCACCGACGCCAAGGCCTCCGGGTGGGGCTCGGAGTTGATCGAGGATGCGGTGCACACACCGATCCGCAGCCGTCCCGGATCCTGACCGACCTGGGAGAGGAAGCTCTCGGTGGGCACCCCGGGAAGGTAGGGTCCGCTCGGCTCCCCGCCCGCCAACACATCGAGCATCGCCGCGGAGTCGCGGACGGAGCGCGAGATCACGCCGTTCGTCGCAGCACCGTGCATCGCCTCTCCGACCGACGGCCCCATGGGGACCAGGCCGCGGCCCGGTTTGAGCCCGACCAGGCCGCAGCAGGCGGCCGGGATGCGGATCGAACCGCCGCCGTCGCTGGCCCCCGCCACGGGGACGACACCGGCCGCGACCGCCGCGGCTGACCCTCCCGAGGAACCTCCGGGCGTCCTGCTCGCATCCCACGGGTTGCGGGCGGGACCGAAGAGGTCCGGTTCGGTGATGCCCTTCGCGCCGAACTCCGGGGTGTTGGTCTTGCCGAAGATGACGAGGCCCGAGTCGAGCCAGCGCTGTACCACTGTCGAATGCTCGGCCGCCGGGATACGGGACAGGGGCCGCGAGCCTCCGCTGGTCGGCACCCCGCGGTAGTCCTGACCGAGGTCCTTGATGAGGAAGGGAACGCCGGCGAAGGGGCCGTCGAGCGGCCCCGCCACCCGTTCCCGGGCCCGGTCGTCCATCCGCTGGACTATGGCGTTGAGGTGCGGATTGACGGCGTCCGCCTGCTGTAACGCGACCTCGAGCAACTCGCCCGCGGTCACCTCTCCCGACCTGACCGAGTCGGCCAGGCCGAGGGCGTCGTGGCGACGATACTCATCGATGTGCATGGATTGTGAGTGTACTCAGAGGCCGTCCGCCTGGGCGGGTGAGCGCGAGATGCGCCAGACTCGGGGCATGACGGAGTCGACGTTCCCCCGACCCCTCCGGGCCGTGGCGTGCCTCGTGCTCACGATCGCGATGGGCGCGTGTGCAGGACAGTCCGGGGATCGCTCCCCGCCCGCGTCGATCCCGACGGATGAGTCGCGGGATCTGACCAGCCACTCGACAGTGCTGGACGACCTCACCCGGAACTGGACCGTCTACCGCCCCCCGGCGGCGGAGGACCCCTCGGCGCCCGTACTGCTCGTCATCCACGGGACCGGGGACACCGGCTCGGGGATCCGCAACGGGATAGGTCCTGACCTGGAGCGCCTGGCCGACGAAGAGGGCTTCGCGATCGTCTACGTCGACGGCCACGAGAACAACTGGAACGAGTGCCGGAGGGAGGGCGACTGGCCCGCCAAGGAGGACGACCTCGACGACGTGCGGCTCTTCCGGCAGGCCGCCGGGTCGCTCGGGACGACCGGCCCGGTCTACGCGGTGGGCTTCTCCTCCGGCGGACACATGGCCATGCGACTCGCCCTCGAGGCGCCGGACCTCGTCGACGGGGTCGCGGCGGTGGCCGCCAATCCCCCGACCCGGGAGAACCTGGGCTGTGGGGTCGATGGCGAGCCGGTTCCGATCATGTTTGTCCAAGGGCGTCAGGACCCGATCAACCCGATCGACGGTGGTGAGGTCCGCGTGGGATCGGGCCTCGCCGCGCAGTCGCGGGGCGAGGTGCTGTCCGCCGTGGACGGCGCGGAGTGGTTCGCCCGACACAACGGGGTCGCGGTCGACGGGTCGTCCCCGTCGGTCAGTCGTGAGGGCGACGCCGAGACGATCACCTGGGAAGGCCCGGATCCCGTGCGGCTGGTGATGGTGGACCGGGTCGGCCACTCCTTCCCCACCCTGTCCGGCAGGTGGGGCCGCGACGGTGGGGCCCGGTACGACGCGCCCGGCGAGATCTGGCGGTTCTTCTCCCCCGGCCCGCCGTGAGGACGACCGGTCGACCCGGCTCACCCGGGCCGCACTGAGCGTGTCGGTGCCGGTGGTCAGCCGCGTCGGCCGCGCCACGCTCTCCACGCCCCGGTGGACCACAGTGCCCACGCCACCAGGAGGGGCTGGAAGAACAGTCGGATGAGGCGGGCGCGGTCGGTGTCCAGTCCGAAGGCGGCCGTGCCGGTGACGTACTGCGAGATGTTGCCGGGGAAGATCGCGACGAAGAAGCCGGCGGTGACCCACCCCACGGCGGGCCGGAATCTCGTCGGCGCCAGGATGAGGGCGGCGCCCAGTCCTATCTCGACGACACCGGAGGCCAGCACCACGAAGTCCGGGTCCAGGGGCACCCAGGTGGGCACCTGGGCCTGGAACTCCTGCCGCATGGTGGTCAGGTGTCCCACGCCGGCGCCCAGCAGTGCGGCGCCGAGGGTCCAGCGTCCCAGGTGACGGATCACCTCGCCGGCCCGGCCCGGGCGTCGTGTCATCCGGGTGCCGGTGCGTCCGGCCGGTCGCGTACCTGGGGTGTGCTCCATGACAGAAGTATTGCGCACAACTCAATTGTGCGCAATCGAATTCTGCGGGACAATGGGGAGATGGACGCCGATCTCCGCCTCGACCAGCAGGTCTGCTTTGCCCTCTACGCCGCTTCCAGGGCGTCGACAGCGGCCTATCGGGAGGCCCTGGCCTCGGCCGGGCTCACCTATCCCCAGTATCTGGTGATGCTCACCCTGTGGGAGGAGGACGGTCTGACGATCCGACAGCTGGGCGACCGGATGCTCCTGGACTCCGGCACCCTCTCCCCGCTGATCTCGCGGATGGAGGCCGCCGGACTGGTGTCGCGTCACCGGGCGGGCGGGGACGCCCGGAGTGTGACCGTCGTGCTGACTGACGCCGGGCACGCCCTCCGCGACGAGGCGGGCCGCATCCAGTGCTCCCTGTTGGAGAAGCTGGACCTGCCGGCGGAGGACCTCCTCGAGCTGCGTCGACTGGCGCGGAATGTCGTGGCGGCGCTGGAGCGTGCCGACGCGACGTGAGTCCGGGGCGCCGCCGGGCCCCGGGTGGGGTCAGCTGTGCCGAGCCGGATCCGGCCGCGGAACGTTCTGCAGCCTGAGTTGGCCCCTCGCGAGTACCGTGCCGCTCTCGGACTGGCGGATCACCACGTCCCACAGCTGCTGACCGCGCCCCTGGAACAACGCTTCCGCGCTCACGTCGACCCGCCCGCCGATCGACGCCCGCAGGAAGTCGGTGCCGTTGTGGACGCCGACCGCGATCTGGCCCCGGTCGGCCACGGCGGCTCCGGCGCCCGCGCCGCCCGCGGACTCGACGATGCTGGCGTAGACACCCCCGTGGACGGTCCCCCACGCGGTGAGGTGGTCCTCGCCCAGAAGCGCATGGCCCCTGAGGCTCGTCGCGGTCACCTCGTCGATGACGAGCCCTGAGGCTCGGACGAACCTGCTCGCGTCATCGGAAGAGGCATCGGGGAATCCGTCGGAGGTGGTCATGAGTTCTTTCTACCCGCACCCGATCACTGCTCCGCGGCGCTCGCCACGGGTTGGCGCAGTATCGTCCGCAGCCGAGCCGGTTCGGTCTTGCGCGCGTCGGAGAGATAGATCTCGTGGTGGTGCCCCGAGGCGATCAGGCCGCGACCGGTGATGGCCTCCTCGTGCATCCGGGCGATGACCGGACCCTCCGCGTCGTACGGTCCGACGTGCAGGGTCTGGACGGCCGGGCCCTCCGCGAACTCCTCGAGGCGGACCCGCTCCACCGCGACGTGAGGCTTCCTCCGGGTCACCGTCTCCACGGCGGAGGCCACCATGTCCTCGGTGACCCGGTCCGGCTGCCAGATCATCATGGTCCACGCCCAGGCGTCCTTGTCCCGCGCGGTGAACACCCCGAGGTCGTCGGCGTACCAGAGACCCTCGAGCGGGCCGACGGTGTGGACTCGCCCGAGTTCGACCCTGGCCACCGCCCGCACCGCATAGGAGCACGTGTACAGCGCCTCGAGCACCTTGCCGTAGTCGGCGGAGGTGTTGGGGTTCCCCGAGCCGTCGGCCGTGAGGAATCGCATCGGTGGTACCTCGACCAGGTCGAACCTCGCGACTGTGCCGTTGTAGAGGTCCCTGCGCTCCCGTTTGATGTCGAAGGTTCCCACGTCTCACCCTTCCCGCAGTTCGTCGATCTGCCGGCGGTACACCTCGGTGAGGTCATCGATGTACGCGCGATCCCACCTCGGCGTGATGTGCTTGCTGCAGTTGGCGTCGGCGGCCACGAGATCCACGACGATCGCCCTCTCGACATGCCCGGTGTAGGTCCTCTCCCCCATCGACCGCAGGCGCCCGATCAGGTCCGGGTCCCGGTCCGGTTCGATGACCCGGGCGTGACCGAACACCTTGAGCCTGGCCCGGGTGGGATAGTCCACGAAGAGCAGACAGACGCGCCCGTCGTGGTCCATGTTGCCCACGGAGACGTACTGACGGTTTCCGCGGAACTCCAGCCACGCGAGAGAGGTGTGCGTCAGGACGTGGACGAACCCGGTGGGTCCCCCGCGGTGCTGGACGTACGGCCACCCGGACTCGGTGACGCTCGAGAGGAGGAAGTGGTCGGCGCGCCGGATCAGCGCGGAGTCCGTGCCCTCCAGGGCGAATTCGCCGGTCTCCGTCGGCCTGGTGACGCCCGTCGACTCCTGCCGTGCACGGGCGGCGGGACCGAACGCGATCTCGGGATATCGGTTGGTGGGCATGACCACGACCCTAGTCCGCCGTACCGGACCGTCAACTCTGATTGACGCGCCCGGTGCTGTCAACGTAGGTTGACGAACGAGGTGAGAAATGTGAACACGACCTATGACGACGCCGACGACCACGAGGACGACACGCCGAACCCGGTCGCCCGCCTGGCCGCGATCGCGGAGGCGAGGGCGGCGCTCGCCCGGGAGGAGTCGGCGGCGGTCCGACACGCTCGGCTGCACGGGTTGAGCTGGGCGGAGATCGGAGTCGTCCTCGGAGTGAGCAAGCAGGCACTGCACAAGCGGTTCGGTAAGGCGGGCTGATCGCCGGTACCCCTCACCCGATCGCGGGCTCGACACCCTCCGCCACGTACCGCGCGAGGTGCTCACCGGTGAGCGTGGACCGGGCTGCCACGAGCTCGGCGGGCGTGCCCTCGAACACGACGCGGCCGCCACCGTGGCCGGCCCCGGGACCGAGGTCGATGATCCAGTCCGCGTGGGCCATGACGGCCTGGTGGTGCTCGATGACGACGACGGACCTGCCCGCGTCCACCAGCCGGTCGAGCATGCCCAGCAGGTTCCGGACGTCGGCCAGATGCAGGCCGGTGGTCGGTTCGTCGAGCACGTAGACCTCCGCTTTGTCCGCCATCTGCGTGGCCAGCTTGAGACGTTGCCGCTCCCCTCCCGACAGCGTGGTCAGCGGTTGTCCCAGCCGGACGTAGCCCAGTCCCACGTCGCGGAGCCGGAGCAGGATCTTGTGCGCGGCCGGGATCCGCGCCGGTCCCTCGCGGAAGAACTCCTCTGCCGTGGCCACCGACATCGCCAGGACCTCACCGATGTTGCGCTCCCCCAACCGGTACTCCCGGACCTCGGCCTGGAAGCGCCGGCCCTCGCAGTCGTCGCACGTCGTGGCGACCCCCGCCATCAGACCGAGATCGCTGTAGATCACGCCCGCCCCCTTGCACGTGGGGCACGCGCCCTCGGAGTTGGGGCTGAACAGGGCGGGTTTGACCCCGTTGGCCTTGGCGAAGGCCTTCCGGATGGGCTCGAGCAGCCCGGTGTAGGTGGCCGGGTTGCTGCGGCGGGACCCACGGATCGCGGCCTGGTCGATCGCGACCACACCAGGTCGTGGGGAGACCGACCCGTGGATGAGCGAGCTCTTTCCGGAGCCCGCCACGCCGGTCACCACGCACAGCACGCCCAGCGGGATGTCGACGTCCACGTCCCGGACGTTGTGGGCGGTCGCGCCACGGACCTCGAGGTGGCCGGTCGCCCCCCGGACCTCCTCCTTGAGCGTCGCGCGATCATCGAGGTGGCGGCCGGTGACCGTGTCGCTCTCGCGGAGTCCGGTGACCGAGCCCTCGTAGCAGATCTCGCCACCAGTGGACCCGGCGCCGGGCCCCAGGTCCACCACGTGATCGGCGATGGCGATAGTCTCCGGCTTGTGTTCCACCACGAGAACGGTGTTCCCCTTGTCACGCAGACGCAGCAGCAGATCGTTCATCCGCTGGATGTCGTGCGGGTGCAAGCCGATCGACGGTTCATCGAAGACGTAGGTCACGTCCGTCAGCGCCGACCCCAGGTGTCGGATCATCTTGACGCGCTGCGACTCGCCACCGGAGAGTGTGCCGGCCGGCCGGTCCAGGGAGAGGTAGCCCAATCCGATCTCCACGAAGGAGTCCAGGGTGTGCTGCAGCGCTGCGAGCAGTGGTGCGACCGACGGTTCGGAGAGTCCGCGTAGCCACTCGGCCAGGTCGGTGATCTGCATCGCGGAGGCGTCGGCGATGTTCAGCGCGCCGATCCGCGACGACCGTGCGCTCTCGTTGAGGCGGGTGCCCCCACACTCCGGACAGGTGGTGAACACCACGGCCCTCTCCACGAACGCCCGGATGTGCGGCTGCATCGCCTCGAGGTCCTTGGCCAGCATCGACTTCTGGATCTTCGGGATGAGCCCCTCGAAGGTCACGTTGATCCCGTCGGCCTTGATCTTGACCGGCTCCCTCCGGAGCAGGTCGTGCATCTCCTGCTCGGTGAAATCGCGGACGGGCTTGTCCATGTCGAAGAAGCCGGACCCCGCGTAGATGCGCCCGTACCACCCGTCCATCGAGTAGCCGGGTACCGTGATGGCCCCCTCGGCGAGCGATCTGGACCGGTCGAGCAGAGCGTCGACGTCGAAGTCGGACACCGACCCACGACCCTCGCACCCGGCGCACATCCCGCCGGTGATGGAGAACTCCGCCTTCTGCCGGCTGCCGTCCGCCTTCGTGAGGGTGCCCGCCCCGCTGGCGGACGCGACGTTGAAGGAGTACGCCTTGGGCCCGCCGATGCGCGGCTCGGCCAGTCTGCTGAACAGGATGCGCAGCAGGGCCCCGGTGTCGGTGGCCGTGCCGACGGTCGAGCGGGGGTCGGACCCCATGCGCTCCTGATCCACCACGATGGCGGTGGTGAGGCCGTCGAGGAGGTCCACCTCGGGGCGCGCGAGGGTGGGCATGAAGCCCTGCAGGAACGCGCTGTAGGTCTCGTTGATCATCCGCTGGGACTCGGCGGCGATCGTGGCGAAGACCAGGGAACTCTTGCCCGAACCGGACACCCCGGTGAAGACGGTGAGCCGTCGTTTGGGCAGGTCGACGCTGATCGACTTCAGGTTGTTCTCCCGCGCTCCCTGGACGCGGATGACGTCGTGTGAATCGGCGATGTGGTCACTCACGGGGCGTCTCCTCGCTGGGGTGTCTGCGGTCAACCGTAGGTGCCGGACACCCCGCCGGGGAGGGATACCTCGGCCGCAGTTGACCTCAGCTGCGGTTCACCTCAGTCGCTCGGCGCGCCGGGCGGCGGCCACCAGATCGCCGGACATCCGGACCAACTCTGTGGCGTCCTCTCCCTCGAGGATCGCGGTGTGCAGGTCCTCGCACGCGCACCTGAGCTGGAACATCCTGTCCATGAGGTCGGTGGACTCCGCTTCCGAGAGCACCACCGTCCCCTCCGGCAGTTCACGGACCCGCAGCGACTGCCGTTGCTCGTAGGCACGCTGACGGCACGAGCGGCGGCAGTATCGTCGCCGTCGGCCCGTGGCGCCCTCGTCCACCGGTCGCCCGCACCACGCGCACGAGGACTCGCCCCGCCGGGGCGGGGGTTGATCGGCGGGGGCGTCGGTGTCCACGGAGGTCAGGGTACCGAGACGGTCCCCGACTGGCCTGCGGCCGTGGCGCGTGGGAACATTTGGGGGTCACCTGGCGTTACATCACCAGGAACACGGCAGCGTCGTGTCGCAGGTGGACAGACGGACGAACACGGTAGAAGGAGTTCGCATGGCAGATCGAGTCCTCAGAGGCAGCCGCCTGGGTGCGGTGAGCTACGAGACCGACCGGGACACCGATCTCGCGCCCCGGCGGATGGCCAAGTACCAGACGGAGAACGGCGAGGTGTACGAGGTCCCGTTCGCCGACGACGCCGAGATCCCCGGAACCTGGATGTGCAAGAACGGCCAGGAGGGCCAGCTCATCGACGGTCCGGCGGTCGAGGTCAAGAAGGGTAAGCCGCCGCGCACCCACTGGGACATGCTCCTCGAGCGTCGCTCGCTCGACGACCTCGAGGACCTGCTCAAGGAGCGGATGGACATCCTCAAGAAGCGTCGGCGCGCCGGCGCCCGCTGAGCACCGACACCGCGCGAGGACGCCCCGGCCCCGTCACGGGCCGGGGCGCTTTCGCATATCGGGGGCGCCGGGTCAGCGCCGGACGAGTGATCTCAGCTGTCCGCGCCGCTTCTCCCAGCCCCAGCGGGCCACGTTCACGGCGGCCTCCCGGAAGATCGACTCGCTCATCTTGGACTGACCGAGGGTGCGCTCGGTGAAGGTGATGGGGACCTCGACGACCGTGCCCCCGGTGTTCAACAGCCGCCAGGTCATGTCGATCTGGAAGCAGTAGCCCTTCGACTCGATGGCCTCCAGGTCCAGGCGCATCAGTGACTCGCTGCGATAGGCCCGGAAGCCGGCCGTGATGTCCCTGATGCCCACGCCCAGCATGATCCGGGAGTAGACGTTGCCGCCGCGGGAGATCACGTGGCGCTGCCACGGCCAGTTCTCCACGCTGCCGCCGGGCACGTAGCGAGACCCGATCACCAGGTCCGCGCCGGCGTCGACCGCCTCGAGCATCGCGGGCAGCCGCTCGGGCGGGTGGCTGCCGTCCGCGTCCATCTCCACCAGCACGGTGTAGCCGCGCTCCAGGCCCCAGCGGAATCCGGCGATGTAGGCGGCCCCGAGTCCCTGCTTGCCCGGGCGGTGCAGGACGGTGATCCGCCCCCGCGCGTCCTGCGCGGCGAGCCGGTCGGCGACCTCCCCCGTGCCGTCAGGGCTGTTGTCGTCGGCGATGAGGACAGCCACGTCGGGAGACGACGCGAGCAGACGCTCGACGACGCCCGGCAGGGTGTCCCGCTCGTCGTAGGTGGGGATGATCACCAGGGTCCGCGCGGACGCAGCGGCGGGCGGAGGCGCCATCGGATCGGTCACTTACGTCTCCTCGTGCTCGGTCGCGGGTCGCTGCCGGGTGCGGATCAACGCCCATCCCAGGCCGACGAGCCCGATGAGACAGCTCACCATCTGCGGAATGCCGCCCAGTCGGGTTGCCATCGTACCGGCGGTCCCCAACTCGACCTGCGCCGCCAGTGTCGCGGGCTCGAAGATCCCGGTCTCCTGGCGCACCTCACCGTCGGGGCCGATCACCGCGCTGACCCCGCTCGTGGCGGCGATGAGGACGGGGACGTGGTGCTCGACGGCCCGGACCCGCGACATCGCGAGTTGCTGGTAGGTCATCGGGGATCTGCCGAAGGTCGCGTTGTTGGTGGGCACGGTGAGGATCTGCGCGCCGCGGGCGATCGGTTCACGGGCCGCGGCGTCGAAGGCGATCTCGAAGCAGATGGCCACACCGAGGTCGATCTCGGCTGCGGTGATCAGCCCGGTGCCGTCACCCGGGACGAAGTGCCCCGCGGTCCGGGCGATCGGGAACAGCGCTTCCAGCGGCGCGCGGAGGGGCAACCACTCCCCGAACGGCTGGATGTACTTCTTGTCGTGACGGTCGACCACCGGACCGGCGGCGGAGTCGGACGATCGACCGTCCCAGACCAGGTACGAGTTGGTGGCCTCGGGGCCGTCCCCGACCGGCAGGACGGTGCCCACGAGGATCGGGGCGTCCAGTCGCCGGGACAGGGCGGTAATCTGGGCGCCGGCCAGACGGTCGGCCAGGGGCGAGATGTCGGAGGCGTTCTCCGGCCACAGCACCAGGTCGGGCCGGGCCGCCGTGCCGGCCTCGACGTCGTCGGCGAGCTCCGAGGTCACCCGGAGATGGTTCTCGAGGACCGCGCGACGCTGGGCGTTGAAGTCCAACCCGAGGCGGGGGACGTTGCCCTGGATGACGGCGACGTCGGCCGTCTCCCCCGGCGCCCCGGTGGTGGTGTCGACCGTGGTGACCGCGACCAGTCCCACGGTGAGGAGCGGGACCGCCAGGAGCCCGGTGGCCGCGCGCAACGGCTGGCGGCGGCGCGCGACCAGCAGGACCGTGAGCCCGATCGCGG
>NZ_JAALEF010000136.1:0-10878 GCF_014145245.1 Dietzia sp. B44
CCGGTCACGCGGTGCCGGCGGCGTCCGTGCGCCGGTCGAGGTCGGGGGCACGCTCGGCCACCAGACGGCGCGCCCAGCCGTAGTCGGTCTTGCTGCTGGGATGGCGTTCGACGCGGTCGACCACCCAGTACGCCACGGGGATCTTGAACCCGGCCAGGTGCTCGCGCAGGGCGTGCCCGACGGCGTCGAGGTCCCGCGGGCCGGTGCCCGGCGAGGAGTCCGGCGAGGAGTCCGGCGATGAGTCCTGTGCGGCATCCGCCCACTGGACCACGGCGCCGACCCGGTGCCCGAACCGCTCGTCCGGGACCCCGAACGCCACGGCGTCCTCGATCCCGGCCACCGCCTTGAGCGCGGCCTCGACCTCCTCGGCGAAGATCTTCTCGCCGCCGGAGTTGATCACCTGACTGGCCCGGCCGAGCATGATGATCGTGTCGGGGCCGTCGTACCGTCCGCGGTCGCCGGTGAACACCCGGCGGCTGCCGGCGATCTCCCGGAAGGTCTCGGCGGTCTTGGCCTCGTCCTTGTAGTAGCCGGCGGGCTGGTACCCGCTCTTGACGATCCAGCCGATCTCCTGCGAGTCGTCGGGCAGCGGTTCGTCGAAGTCGTCGACGAGCTGCAGGGTGGTACCCCTGGGGATCCGGGGACCGTGGTCGGCGAAGAGCGACCCGTCGTCGAGATCGGCCTTGGTCACCACGCCCAGGCCGCCGAAGCCGCCCTCGGACGAGCCGAACGCGTCCATGATCATCAGATCGGGACGGAGCTCGAGCAGGTCCGCCTTGACCGAGGGCGAGAACAGGGCGGCCCCCGAGGAGACCATGAACATGCTCGAGGTGTCGGGGTCGGTCCGCCGCATCAGATCCACGAGTGGCCGGACCATCGCGTCACCGGCCACCACCGCGACCTGGATCTTCTCGGTCTCGATCTCCTCCAGGACGTCCGCGGCCCGGAAGTGCGGGAGGTAGTGCATGGTGCCGCCGGCGAACAGGCCGGTGAAGCTGGGCATGATGCCCGAGGTGTGGATGAGCGGGAGCAGGATGAGGTAGCGCATGGGGTCACCGCCCAGACCCGCCCTGGACTGGTGGAACTCGTCGGGCACCGGCTCACCCGTGTGGTAGTCCGCGCCACCTCCGAGGCTGCGCCACAGGTCCTCCTGACGCCACATCACACCCTTCGGTTTGCCCGTCGTGCCTCCGGTGAACACCAGGTAGAGATCGTCGCCGCTCCGCTCCACCCCGGGGCGCTCCGCCGACGCCGCCTCCAGGGTCTCGCGGGCGGGGAGGACACCGTCCGGAAGGGTGTCGACGCCCGAGCCGTCCTCCACCATGATCGTGTGCCGGACGGCGTCGAGCCCTCGTACGGCCTCGGTCACCGCGGCGCCGAACTCGCGGTGGAACACCAGCACGCTGGTGTCGGAGTAGTCGTAGAGGTAGCGCAGCTCCGGGCCCGAGTAGCGGTAGTTGATGCTGATGGTCACCGCCCGCAGTTTGAGGACTCCGAGGATCAGCGCCAGACAGTCCACCCCGTTGCGCAGGTGCACACCGACGTGGTCGCCGGCCCCGACGCCCAGGGAGGCGAGCGCCGAGGCCCACCGGTTGGCCTCGGCCTCCAGGTCGGCGTAGGTGAGACGACGTTCGCCCTCCACCACCGCCAGACGGTCGGCGCCGTAGGCGTCCACGGCGTGTTCGAAGAGGTCGGCCAGGTTGTGTGCCATGTGGTGTCCTCCGTGACGGGGTCGGGTGTGCTGTCTCGGGCGAGCGTCCGGTCTCAGACCGGGGTGATGGGCAGTGGCGTGCGGGCCGGTCCGAAGTCGAACGCCGCCCCGGTGCTGATCCGGGTGACGGCGACCTCGTCGGACTCCTTCGCTGGTACGTCTCCGAGCCGGAGGACGGCCTCGACCCGGGAGCCGTCCGAGGGCACGCGCTCCACGGTCCAGTGCGGGTCGACCGCCTGTGCCGCCGCGGCGAGGGGGCGCAGGCCGTCCCGGGCGAGCAGGGGCATCCAGGTGTCGTCGGCGAACGCGTCCGCCGCGGTGTCCCAGGTGACGGTGACGCTCGCGCCGTCGCCGGAGACCGACGACGAGTACCCCGTGTAGGCGGTCGGACCGGCCAGCGGGTGGAGATCGAGCACGGCGGCCAACCCGTGTGCGTCCCCCTCCACGCCGAGGACGTCTCGGATCCGTCCCGCGGCGACCCCCGCGATCCCCGTCGCCTGGTAGGCGAGCAGCCGGTCCGCGGTCTCGGCGTCCGACCGGCGACGCACCGACTGGTGGAAACCCACCGCCAGCAGGTGCATCTGCAGGTACACCTCGCGGGTCATGCGGACGAGCGCGGCCGCGGTGAACTCGGGGAAGCTCAGATCCGTCAACAGCGGACCGGCGTAGTCGTCCCGAGGGCCCTCACCGGTGGTGTCCCGCGGTTCCGGCGGCTCGAAGGCGAAGTCGATCAACCGGCTGCTCGCGGACTCGACCGCCGGCTCGGGCCACGCCGCCGGCTCTGAATCCGGGTCGATCCGCACGGTCCAGTGACAGTGCGGCGTCCGGCCCTCCGGGCTGCGCGGCGGACGGTGGATGGGCTCCACGACGGCCCGGGGGTTGGTGGCCAGCGCGGTGGCCGGGAAGGTGGGGTCCTCGATGTCGTGGCACATCGTGGTGACGAGCCGGTCCCCCATCGGTTCGACGTCCATCAGCGCACCGCAGTGGTCGAGCCAGAACTCGCCGTGGTCGTGGTCGGTGACCGCGTACCGGAAGTCCATGAACTCCGGCGGCGCCCCCACATCCAGTTGGAAGCCCTTGAAGATCTCCGCGACGCCGTCTCCGGTGATCGACAGCGCCTCCTTCATGCGCCGGGTGTAGTGCGGGCTCGCGGCCTGCCACTCCTCGATCGCCACATCGCGCATCCCGTCCACACCGAACTCGCCGAGCAGGGCCGGCATCCCCGCCCGGTCGATGAGCTGGCCGATCAGCAGCAGGTCGGGCAGCAGCCTGGCGAGCCTGGCGTGGTCGAGGGACTCCAGGGGGTCGCTGTTGACGATCCGGTCGCGCGCGGCCACCGGACTCAGACCTCGTCCGGGGCGGACACCGGCCACAAGGGGGCCGGGCTGTCCTCGATGCGATACCACCCGGCCGGCTTGTCCCCGGCCGCCTCGAACCGGGCCTTCATCGAATCGGTGAGCGCGTCGGCCTCGTACATCCGCATGAACAGGTCCACCACGTTGCCGAAGTCGAAGAAGTCGCGGTGCCACTTCCACTTCTGGTCACCGTTGTAGAGGAACCACGACCCGCCGAGCCCGTGGACCTCGTACGGCTTCCCGGTCTTCGGGTCGACGGTGTCGCGGGCGATCTGCTTCCACAGACAGAGCACGTCGCCGGTCTCGGGGTCGATGATGGTCCGGATGTAGGGGTACTCCCAGCCGTCGAGCCCGGCCATCTCCTGGCCCAGCGCGATGTCGCGGATCTCGTCCCGGCCGACGGCCATGAAGTCGTCCTTGGTGCCGTAGTTCCAGCCGTAGGTGGCGTCCTCGGCGTAGAAGTCGGCGAGCGGGGTCCAGTCCTTGTTGCGCTCGCACTCGGCGTTGGCCTCGATCCAGCGCTGCACGAACTCGGCGATCTCGGCGCGGTCGTATCGGGTCACGTCACTCACTCCTGGTGGGTCTGGTTCTCGACGAGGCGGAGTGCCTGCGTCGGGCAGTACTTGACGGCGGCCTTGACGGCCTCGAGCTGGTCGTCGGGGACCACGCCCCGCTTGGCACGCACCTTGGCCTCGGAGCCCTTGCCGACCGTGAACCAGTCGGGGGCCTCCGCCTGACATTCGGCGTGCCCCTGGCACAGGTCGAAGTCCACCTCCACCCGCATCGGCTGCTGCCCGCTCACCTGCGCTGCCTCCTCCGGTAGCGGACGGTGCACGGCTGGGCCAGCTGGACGACCATCTTGGAGTGGTCGTTGTGGTAGCTCTCGGGCGGCTGCGCGAGCTCGAACTCGAACTCCCGCAGCAGGATCGAGAAGATGGCCTTGATCTGCAGCTGGGCGAACGCCGCGCCCACGCAGCGGTGCCGTCCGGCGCCGAAGGGGATCCAGGTCCACCGGTTGACGATGTCCTCCTGGCGCGGCTCGGCATAGCGTTCCGGGTCGAAGGAGTCGGGGTCCGGGAAGTCCTCCGGCAGCCGGTTGGAGACCGCGGGGGACGCCGCGACGGTCTGCCCGGCGCGGACGACGTGGTCGCCGATCTGCACGTCCTCCTGCGCCACCCGCATGAGGATGATCAGCGGCGGGTGCAGACGCAGCGTCTCTTTCAGGGCGTTCTCGACCCTGGGCATCTGACGCAACGCCCCGAAGCTGTACTCGGCCCCGTCGGAGTAGACCTCGTCGAGTTCGGCGACCACCTGCGCGAGGTAGTCCGGGTGCTTGAGCAACTCGATGAGCATCCACGCGCTGGTACCGGAGGTGGTGTGATGTCCGGCGAACATCATGGAGATGAAGATGCCGGTGACCTCGTCCGGGGTGAACCGGTACGTGCCGTCGTCGTTCTTGACGGAGACCAGGACGTCGAGGAGGTCGCGGTCCTCCTTGCTCGCCGGCGGCTCGGCCATCCGCTGGTCCATGATCCCGGAGACCAACTCGACCAGCCCCGCTCGCGCCGCGTCCCGCTTGCGGAACGCGGGGATGTCTG
This sequence comes from Dietzia sp. B44, assembly GCF_014145245.1. Lineage (NCBI taxonomy): Bacteria > Bacillati > Actinomycetota > Actinomycetes > Mycobacteriales > Dietziaceae > Dietzia > Dietzia sp. B44. The sequence continues at coordinate 4,665 of NZ_JAALEF010000136.1, forward strand.
CGTAGGCGTCGATGTACGCGTGGGGGTCGGTGCCCTGCTCGAGATCGTGGTAGAGGTGCGCGAACCGGGCGTCGAGCTGCTCGCGGAACTTCGGACCGATCAGGCACGCCGAGGAGGTGTAGATGGTGAGCTCGGAGAACCACTCGAGGAGGTCGATCTCGCCCTCGTCGCCCCACTCGCCCACCATGCGCTGGACCTCGCGGGGGATGGTGACGGCGTGCTGGCGCATGTGCTCGCCGCGCAGCGCGGTGTTGTGCAGCATCTCCGAGCGGCGCTCGGGGCTGGCGTCGAACACGACGCCCACACCGAACACCGGCGTCATGAACGGGTAGGCGGCGGCCTGGTCCAGCGACTCGTCCGGCGCACGGAAGAAGGCCTCGTTCGCGGCCGCCCCGGAGGCCAGGCAGATGTCGCGGTCGACGATCTTGAACACGCCGAGGTCGCCGCACTCCTCGCGGACCCGCCAGAACAGGCCGATCGGGTCGGTACGGAGTTCGTCCATGTGCCCGAGCTCCCCCTCGCCGCCGGAGACCCGACGCGGCTCGGTGAGGGTGGAGAAGTCCGTGGGCTTGTCGGTGGAGCTGTCGGTACTGGTCACGAGTAGTCCTCCTCGATTGGGGCCTCCGGCTGGATCTCCAGCTCGGTGATCTGGGCGCCGCGGGGCATCGACACCATGGCGGCGACCCCCCGGGCGAGGTCGGCCGGTTTACACATGCGCGGGTGACGACCGAAGCCGTGCTTGACCCAGTCGTTGATGACCGACTCCGCGGTCTCCGGGTCGAACTCGGTGCCCATCTCGGTCATCACCGGGCCCGGGCGGACCACGCCGAGGCGGATCCCCGTGCCCTCGAGTTCCTTGCGGGCCTGGTGGGCCATCGTCTCCAGGCCGGCCTTGGCCGCGACGTACGCCCCGGAGCGGGGCCGGGCGGTGTAGGCGACGTCGGAGCCGATCAGGACCACGTCGCCCCGACGGCGGTCGACCATCCCGGGGACCACCGCGTGGAGCAGCCGCTGCACGGCGAGCAGGTGGATGTCGATCTGCGAGGCGAAGTCGTCCGGCTCCATCTCCCACACGCGGGCCATCTTCAGAGTGCCCGCGCTGGAGACCAGGACCTCGGGAGGGCCGTACGCCTCACCGGCGGCGGCCACGAACTCCGCCACCGACTCCGCGCTGGTCACGTCGACCGGACGTGCGGTGGCCCGTCCCCCGGCCTCCCGGATCCGGCCCACGAGGTCGTCGAGGCGGTCGGCCCGGCGGGCCCCCACGACCACGGGGTGCCCGAGTGCGGCCAGCGCCTCCGCGGAGGCGCGACCGATACCGGAGGAGGCGCCCGTGACGAGGGCGGGACGGTCGGCCGCGTCCCGCTGCGGTGGGAACTTCAGGCTCATCAGCGTCTGACCTCGACGCGCATGGGCAGGCGGGCGAAGCCACGCACGTTGGAGGAGTGCACGCGCTCGGCGCCGGGCAGGATCTCGTACCCCGTGACGGACCGCGAGATCTGGTCGAGCGCGATCCGCCCCTCGAGTCGCGCGAGGTGCGCGCCGAGGCAGAAGTGCGGCCCCTGGCCGAAGCTCAGGCTCGCGGAGGTGTCCCGGCCCAGGAGGAAGGCCCCGGAGTCCTCGAACACCTCCTCGTCGCGGTTGGCCGCGCCGATGAGCAGGAGCACCTTCTGGTCGGCCGGGATGGTGACGTCGCGGACCGTGACCTCCTGCGTCGTGGTGCGCAGGACCAACTGACTGGAGGTGTCGTAGCGCAGGGTCTCCTCGACCCAGTCGGTCACCCGCTCCGGGTCGTCGATCACCAGTCGCGACTGGTCGGGGTACTCGTGGCCCCAGAACATCGCGTTGGCGAGCAGCTTGGTGGTGGTCTCGTTGCCCGCCACCACCATGAGGAAGAGGAAGGACAGGATCTCGTCCTCGTCCAGCTTCTCCCCGTCGATCTCGGCGTCGATGAGCGCCGAGGTGAGATCCTCGGTCCGCTGCTTCCGCCGGTCGGCGACCATGCCCTGGTAGTAGGCGATGAGGTCGAAGGCGGCGACCATCGAGTCCTCGGGCACGTCCTGACCGCCCTCCTCGCGGTGCATGACGAGGTCCGCGAGCCGGCGGAGCTCGTCGCGATCCGACTCCGGCACCCCCATGAGGTCGGAGATGACGTCCATCGGTAGCTTGCCCGCGTAGTCCTGGACGAAGTCGAACTCGCCGCCGTCCCGAGACCTGTCGAGGCACTCGTCCCAGTACTGCCGCGAGATCCGTTCGATCCCCTCGGAGAGCGCGTCGACCCGTCGCGAGGTGAAGCCCTTGCTCACGAGCTTGCGCAGCCGGGCGTGCCTCGGGTCGTCCATCGCCAGGAAGGACATCGTCTTGTAGGCGTGCGGTCCGTACGCCGCCGGGTCGAGGGAGACCCCCATCGCGTTGGAGAACACGTCGGGCGCACGGAAGGCCTCACGGACGTCGGCGTGCTTGCTCAGCGCCCAGAAGTCGAGATCCGGGTTGTGGTAGACGGGGGCCTCGGCCCGCAACCGGGAGTAGAACGGGTACGGATCCTCGTGTACGGCGTAGTCATACGGGCTGAACACGAGCGGGGCTGGAGTCGCAGTGGTCATGTCTCGGGTCACCTCAGGATGAGTCGGGCGGCGGACTCGATGGCGTCCGCCATGTCGGAGTAGGAGCCATAGCCCATGCCCGCGCGGACGAGCGCGCCCGCGTAGACCATCTCCAGGGCGCCGATCACCTCGTCGTCGGCCTCGTCACCCAGCGCGGCCGTCAGGCGGCGTCGGATGTCCGCGCCGATCCGGATCCTCAGGTGGGACACCTCCGGGTCGTCGCCCAACAGGGCCGCGGTGACCGCAGAGGAGAGCTCGGGCTCGTCCGCGACCAACATCGCGACGTCCCGCAGGACCGCCACCACCCTGTCCACCGTGGTGCCGCTCCCGGCGCCCTCGGTGACGTGGTCACGCAGGCGTCGCCAGAACACCTCGGCGATGAGGTGGCCCTTGGACGAGAAGTAGGTGTACGCGGTGGCCGGGGCGACGCCGGCCCTCGAGGCCACGGCCCGGACCGCGAGCCCGCCCGGCCCCTTCTCGCGCAACACCTCCACCGCGGCGCTGGTGAGGCGGTCGACGGTCTCTGCCTGCTGGCCGTTGAGGCGCCTTCGCGTGGATTCGAAACGAACGTCACTGGACATGTGTCTGGACAGTACACCACTCGCCGGACTATCGTCTAGACAGTTGTCCACCCGCACCCGACGGAAGGCCCCCCGTGACGACGAGCACCACCTACGACGCCCCGCTCCTCATCGGCGGCGAGCTGCGCCCGGCCTCCGGGGGCGGCACGTTCGACGTCCTCAACCCCGCCACGGAGGACCTGATCGGCCGCGCCGCCGACGCCCGCCCCGAGGACATGGACGCCGCCATCGAGGCGGCCCGGACCGCGTTCGACACCACCACGTGGTCCACCGATCATGCCTTCCGTGCGGCGTGTCTGCGGCAACTCCGGGATGCTCTGCAGTCCCACACCGAGGAGCTGCGCGCACTGACCATCGCCGAGGTGGGCGCCCCCCACATGTTCACCACCGGGCCCCAGCTGGAGGGCCCCGTGGCCGACCTGGGCTGGCTCGCCGACCTCGTCGACGCCTACCAGTGGGTCGAGGAGCTGGGCGAGTCCGAGGTGATGGGGGTGCGCTCCCATCGCTCGGTGCGCCGGGAGGCGATCGGCGTGGTCGGCGCCATCACCCCGTGGAACTTCCCCAACCAGATCAACCTGGCCAAGATCGGGCCCGCGCTGGCCGCGGGCTGCACCGTGGTGCTCAAGCCCGCACCCGACACCCCGCTCATCGCCGCGGCCGTGGCCCGGATCGCCGCCGAGGAGACCGACATCCCCGCGGGCGTGCTCAACGTGGTCTCGTCCTCGGACCACGGGGTGGGCGCCCTGCTGACCACCGACCCGCGCGTGGACCTCGTCTCGTTCACCGGGTCCACCGCCACCGGCAAGAAGATCATGGTGGCCGCGGCGGAGACCCTCAAGAAGGTCTTCCTCGAGCTGGGCGGCAAGTCCGCCGCGGTCGTGCTGGACGACGCCGACCTGAACGCCGCCTGCTTCATGACGGCCCTCAACGCCTGTACCCACGCCGGCCAGGGGTGCGCCCTCACCACCCGACTGGTGGTGCCCCGCGAGAGGTACGACGAAGCCGTCGAGGCGGCCAAGGGCGCCATGGCGGCCTTCGCACCGGGCGACCCCACCGACCCCGGCACCCTGTGCGGTCCGCTGATCTCCGAACTGCAGCGCGAGCGGGTCGAGGGGTACATCGCACTGGCCGTCGAGGAGGGCGGCACCGTCGAGATCGGCGGCGGGCGCCCCTCCGGCGAGGACAAGGCCAAGGGCTTCTGGGTGGAGCCCACCCTGATCTCCGGACTCGACAACTCCGCGCGGGTGGCCCGGGAGGAGATCTTCGGCCCCGTCCTCGTCGTCATCCCCCACGACGGCGACGGCGACGCGGTCCGGATCGCCAACGACTCCCCCTACGGCCTCTCCGGCGCCGTCTGGGGCGCCGACCTCGGCCGCGTCGAGAGGGTCGTGGCGGGCATCCGCACCGGAACGCTCGGGGTGAACGGCGGCGTCTGGTACGGCGCCGACGTGCCCTTCGGCGGCTACAAGCAGTCGGGCATCGGCCGTGAGATGGGCCGCCAGGGCTTCGAGGAGTACCTCGAGACCAAGTCCGTGGCCACCCCGGCCTGACGCGCCGCCCGCACCCGAGCCACCACCCGCATCACGCCATATCAAGCCATATCAAGCCACACCAAGGAAGCAGAGACTACAGACATGGGACGTTTTGACGGCAAGTCCGTGATCGTGACCGGCGCGGCCGGCGGAATCGGCGAGGAGTACGCCAAGGCGCTCGCCGCCGAGGGCGCGAAGGTCGTGGTGGCCGACGTCTCGGACACCGAGGGCGAACGCGTGGCGGCGGAGATCGTCGCCGCCGGCGGCGAGGCCTTCTTCCAGCACACCGACGTCTCGGACCCGGACTCGGCCGACGCGTGCGCCGAGGCGACCGTGGAGAAGTACGGCCGGCTGGACATGCTGGTCAACAACGCCGCGATCTTCGGCGGCATGAAGCTCGACTTCCTCATCACGGTGCCGTGGGACTACTACCAGAAGTTCATGCAGGTCAACATGAACGGCCAGCTCCTCATGGTCCGCGCCTGCTGGGAGAAGATGGCGGCGGCCGGCGGTGGCGCGATCGTCAACCAGTCCTCGACCGCCGCGTGGCTCTACTCCGGCTTCTACGGCCTGGCCAAGGTGGGCGTCAACGGCCTGACCCAGCAGCTGGCCACCGAGCTGGGCGGGTCGAACATCCGCATCAACGCCATCGCGCCCGGCCCGATCGACACCGAGGCCAACCGCACCACCACCCCGCAGTCCATCGTCAAGGACATGGTCGACAAGCTCCCCCTCAAGCGGATGGGTCAGCCCCAGGACCTGGTGGGAATGCTGTTGTTCCTGCTGTCGGACGAGGCGTCGTGGATCACCGGCCAGATCTTCAACGTCGACGGCGGACAGGTCATCAGGTCGTGAGCGGGCAGTCGGCCGGCAGCGCGGGGCAGGACACGGGAGCCTCTCCCATCGGTCCGGGGTCACCCGAGCACTCCCCCGCGCCCGTGGGGTTCATCGGGCTGGGGAACATGGGAGCGCCCATCGCCCGGCGGCTGCTGTCGTGGCCCGGCGGACTGGTGGTCTGCGACATCCGTCCCGAGGCCGCCGAACCGTTCGTCTCCGAGGGGGCCACCGCCGCCGCGACGCCCGCCGAGGTGGCCCGGACCGCACGACTGGTCTCGGTGACGGTGCTCGACGACGCCCAGGTGCGGGACGTCGTCGAGGGTCCCGACGGGATCCTGCGCACCGCGGCGCCGGGGACGGTGGTCGCGGTCCACTCCACCATCTCCGACTCCACGGCCGTAGAGCTCGCTCAGGCGTGCGCCACCCACGGGGTGCACCTGGTGGACGCGCCGGTCTCGGGGGGCGCACCGGGCGCCGAGAAGGGCGAGCTCGCGGTGATGGTGGGCGGACCCCGCGAGGTCTACGAGGCCTGCAAGCCCGTGTTCGCCCTGTGGGCCGCGATGCCGGTCCACGCCGGCGAGGTGGGCGCGGGCACCCGGATGAAGCTCGCCCGCAACCTGCTGCACTTCATCTCCTTCACCGCCGCCGCCGAGGCCTCCCG
>NZ_JAALEF010000137.1:0-3150 GCF_014145245.1 Dietzia sp. B44
GACCGAGTGGGGCCCGGGCGCGCGTGGCCAGTGACCGAGTAGGCCCGTGGCCCGGCGTCGGGCCCGCCGATTCCCCCTAGTAGAGGCTCCGGATACGCCTCATGAACCTCACTCGCCACATGTATCACTTCGGTAACGTAGGTCTCGATTTGGTTACGCCGAGCGCGTAATGTGGCCGTCGATCGCGCCGATATGCCAGGCGTCAGTTTCTGCAGTACAAGTCTGGAGTACACCCTTATGCCCGTTTCACGCCGTGGGTTTCTCACCGCCGCGTCAGTCGGGGTGGGCGTCGCAGTCGCCTCCTCCGTCCGTGGCCCCCTCGCCGGGGCCAACCCGTTCGACACCGGTTCCCTCGGCATGGCCCAGGACCTGCTCAAGTCGGTCCCGACCGGCAGCGGGATGATCCAGCCGAACGGCCCTCTCGGCTACGTGGGGGTCACTTTCCCCAGCGCCGAGGAGATCGCCGGCCGGATCCGGTTCGCGTTCCCCGACGGCTCGGTGGGCGACTGGCTCCCGCTCGAGGCGATGGACTCCGCCCCGGACAGCGGCAGCACTCCCGCGTCCGATCTCGTCGCCGCGCCGCAGGGGTCCGTGGGTTACGAGGTCGACGCTCCCGCCGGCGCCCGTGCCACCGCGTTCGACGACGGCCGGGCTGCACCGCGCAACTACAGCCTGGGCAGCGTCGGAACGCTCGGCCTGCCGATCATCCCGCGGGCGGCATGGGGCGCCGGTGACGTCTCGGGGAACCGCTGGGCACCGCAGTTCTTCCCGGCCCAGGCGATCACGATCCACCACACGGCCTCGCCCGTGGGCCCGGACCGCGCCGCCAGTGTGCGCGCGATTTACAACTACCACGCCAACACACTGGGCTGGGGCGACGTCGGATACCACCTGCTCATCGACCCGGAGGGCCGCATCTACCAGGGCCGCGGCGGAACCGTCGGCGGGACCCCGGTCTTCCAGGTGCCTCCGGTCGCCGGCATCGCTCCCCCGGTGGTCACCGCAGGCCACACGGGCGGCGTCAACAACGGCAATATCGGCATCTGCGTGCTGGGCGACTTCACCGGAGCGCCGCCGACCCCCGCCGCCGTGGGCGCGACCATCGACTGCGTCCGTGCCCTCGCTTCGGCCACCGGCATCAACCCGCGCGGCGGCATCACCTACCGCAACCCGCAGGGCGGGGCCACGCGCAACATGCCGGCCGTCTCGGGCCACCGCGACTGGGGCGGGACCGCCTGCCCGGGCAACTCGTTCTACCCGCAGATGCAGTTCATCCGCGACACCGCCGCGCGCGGCTGGGCCCCGAACGCGGTCTCCTCGGCCGTCTTCGGCTCCTGAGCCTCGTCTGACGGACCCACCTCTCCCATCGAAAAGAGCGTTCCGCACACCTGCCTCCAAGCTCGGCGGATGTGTGCGGAACGCTCTTCTCGTGCAGCGGCCGGGCTCGGTGCAGCGGCCGGACCTCAGTCCCGGGCGCGCGTGGGGAGCACCATGCCCAGCACCCAGTTGACCAGGCCGATCACGATCGCCCCGAAGAACGCCGCCCAGAACCCGCTCACCAGGTACTCGGCACCGAACAGCTGGAACGTCGTGGTGACCCAGCTGGTGAGCATGAGCATCAGCGCGTTGATCACCAGCAGGAACAGCCCCAGCGTGAGGATGGTCAGCGGCAGCGACAGCAGCTGCACGATCGGCTTGATCACCGCGTTGATCAGCGTGAACACCACGGCCACGATGAGCAGCGCCGCGATAGTCGGCACGCTCACCTCATTGTCGATGGCGCCGGCGTCAATGTCGGCGACACCCGCGGTCTCGTACAGGGAGATCCCCGGCACGATCAGAGTCGCCACCCACAGGGCGACGGCGTTGACGATCAGGCCCAGTATCAGCGCCATGTCCGGTCAGCTCCCCACATAGGAATCGGCCACATCGAGTGCGCGGTCGAAGATATCGAGCCCCGCGTTCGCCTCGTCGGCCGTGATGATGCAGGGCGGAACGATGTGGAATCGGTTGTAATTCATGAACAACAGCACGCCGTCGGACTTGGCGGCGGCGAAGGTCCTGGCCATGGCCTCCGATGTCCCACCGTAGGGGGCGAGGGGCTCGCGTGTCTCGCGGTCGGCCACCATCTCCACGGCCCAGAACACTCCCAGGCCGCGGACCTCGCCGATCGACGGGTGCGTCCGTGCGAGCTCGCGCAGGCGCGGGCCGATCACGTCCTCGCCGATCGTGCGGGCGTTCTCGACGATCTTCTCGTCACGCATCAGGTTGATCGTGGCCACCACGGAGGCGCAGGCCAGCGGGTGCCCGGCGTAGGTCAGGCCACCGGTGTAGGGGGTGGTCTCGAAGGAGGCGGCGATCCGGTCGTGCAGGATCACCCCGCCCAGGGGGACGTAGCCGGAGTTGGAACCCTTGGCAAAGGTGATGAGGTCGGGGGCCCAGTCGTCGTCTCCGGACCGGAAGTTGTCCAGGGCCAGCCAGGCGCCGGTGCGCCCGAAGCCGGACATGACCTCGTCACAGATCATGACGATCCCGTACTTGTCGCAGATCTCCCGCACACCGCGCAGGTAGTCGGCCGGCGGCACCATGATCCCGACCGTGCCGGGCACCGACTCGATGATCAGGGCCGCGAAGTGGTCCGGGCCCTCCAGCGCGATGAGCGAGTCCAGGTGCTCGAGCGCGCGGTCGCACTCCTGCTTCTCGTTCTCGGCGTAGAACTGCGACCGGTACAGGTAGGGCGCGTGGAAGTGCACGGCGCCGGTGTTGCCGTGGTCGTTGGCCCAGCGGCGGGCGTCACCGGTGAGGTTCATCGAGGTGGTGGTGGCGCCGTGGTAGCTGCGGAACGCCGAGAGGGTCTTGTGCCGACCGGTGTGGCGGCGCGCCATGCGGACGGCGTGCTCGACGGCCTCGGTGCCGGCGTTGGTGAAGAACACGCGGTTCATGCCGGCGGGTGCGACCTCGGCGACCAGCCGGGCGGCCTCGGCGCGGGCGGCGTTGGCGTGCGCGGGGTTGATGGTGCACAGCTCGGCGGCCTGGTCCTGGATCGCCTTGACCACCACGGGGTGCTGGTGGCCGATGTTGGTGTTGACCAGCTGGGAGGTGAAGTCGAGCAGGCGGTTGCCGTCGCCGTCGGTGAGGTGGCAGCCCTCT
>NZ_JAALEF010000138.1:0-9891 GCF_014145245.1 Dietzia sp. B44
CGCACGTCCGTCTCTCGACGCGGTGGGGACCGCCCTCGACGTCGGCCCGGGGGTCGTCCCGGTGGCTGCGCGGGTCGAGACGTTCCTCGACCGGACGGTCGGTGGGACCGACCGGAACGGTGAGCCCGATCTCGTGATCCTGGACCCGCCGAGGGGTGGTGCGGGGATCGACGTGATGACCGCGCTCGCGGGCGGAACGGCGTCGCGGATCATCCACGTGGGGTGCGACCCGGCGAGTCTGGCCCGCGACGTCGGGGTCCTGGTGACGGCCGGCTGGACGCTGACGGACCTGCGGGGGGTGGCCGCGTTCCCCGCGACGCACCACGTGGAGGGTCTCGCCGTCCTCGATTCCCCCCGCGCGCGCTGACCCGACCCTGTGGCGCACCTCGACCGGCCGAGGCGCCGGCGGGGTCTCGCGCCGATTGCCCGTAGACTGTTGGTTCGACCCTGAGGGGTGCGGCCAGGGAAGGGGCAGTCGACGGCAATGAGTGTGCTCGATCAGGTGAACGGCCCCTCCGACCTCCGTGCACTCGGACCCGACGAGCTGGTCCGGCTCTGCGGCGAGATCCGGGAGTTCCTCATCAGAAAGGTCTCCGCCACCGGCGGGCACCTCGGCCCCAATCTCGGTGTGGTGGAGTTGACCATCGCCCTGCACCGGGTCTTCGACTCCCCCCGGGACCCCATCGTCTTCGACACCGGACACCAGTCGTACGTCCACAAGATCGTCACCGGTCGTCGTGAGCAGTTCGACGGGCTCCGTACCCGCGGCGGATTGTCGGGATACCCGTGCCGCGCGGAGAGCGACCACGACGTCGTCGAGTCCTCGCACGCCACCTCGTCGCTGTCCTACGCCGACGGTCTCGCCAAGGCGTACTCCCTGCGCGGGGAGACCGACCGCACCGTCGTGGCCGTGATCGGCGACGGCGCGATGACCGGCGGGATGGCCTGGGAGGCGCTCAACAACATCGCGGCCGGCAAAGACCGGCCCATGGTGATCGTCGTCAACGACAACGGACGATCGTATTCCCCCACGATCGGAGGCCTGGCCGAACGACTCGGGGTCCTGAGGCTACAGCCCGCCTACGAGAAGGCGATGGACCACACCAAGCGCACCCTGGGCGCGCGCAAGGACGTCGTCGGCAAGGCCGTGTACTCGATCCTGCACGGGATCAAGACAGGCCTGAAGGACGTGGTGTCGCCGCAGGAGCTGTTCGCCGACCTGGGACTGAAGTACATGGGGCCGGTGGACGGACACAACCTGGCCGCCACCGAGGCCGCGCTGCGGCTGGCCAAGGACTTCGGCGGCCCGGTGGTGGTCCACGTGGTCACACGCAAGGGCATGGGGTACGTCCACGCGGAGAACAACGTCGCCGACCTCATGCACGCGACCGGGGTCATCGACCCCGACACCGGCCGACCGCTCTCGGAGTCGTCCGCGGTCGACTGGACGTCGGTCTTCTCCGCCGAACTGTGCGAGATCGGTGCCGAACGGGACGACGTCGTGGCCATCACCGCGGCCATGGCCGGGCCGACCGGACTGACGGCGTTCGGTGAACGTTTCCCGGACCGGATGTTCGACGTGGGCATCGCCGAGCAGCACGCCGTGGCCTCGGCCGCCGGACTGGCGCTCGGGGGGATGCACCCGGTGGTGGCCGTGTACTCCACCTTCCTCAACCGTGCGTTCGACCAGCTGCTCATGGACGTCGCGCTCCTCGGGCAGCCGGTCACCCTGGTGCTCGACCGCTCCGGGGTGACCGGCCCCGACGGCGCCAGTCACAACGGGATGTGGGACCTGTCGTTGACGGGGATCGTCCCCGGGGTCCGGGTGGCCGCACCGCGCGACGCCGAGACCCTGCGCGCGGAGCTCCGCGAGGCCGTCGAGGTGACCGACGGGCCGACCGTCGTACGCTTTCCCAAGGGTTCGGTCGGTGAACCCGTCCCGGCACTGGAGACCAGTACCGACGGCGTCGACCGGGTGCACGGGTCCGGCGACGCCGACGTCCTCGTCGTCGCCGTCGGGTCGATGGTCGCGCCGTCGCTGGCCGCGGCCCGGGAACTCGAGACCGCCGGTGTCACTGTCGACGTGGTCGATCCGCGATGGGTCTATCCGGTCCCGCACTCGGTCGTCGACTCCGCGCGGGGTCGACAGCTCGTGGTGACCGTCGAGGACAACGGGCTCCACGGTGGCGTCGGGTCGGCGGTCTCGGCGAGTCTGGAGCGCGCCGGGGTAAGGGTGGACCGACTCGCCCTGGGGATACCCCAGGAGTTCCTCGACCACGCCTCCCGCGGTGAGATCCTCGCCGACGCCGGGTTGACCGCGGAGGGGATCGCCCGCGGGATCCGCCAGCGCCTCGGCGACCGGGTCGAGAGCTGAGTCCGGACGCCCTCAGCTCTCCGCTCTGAACTCGTGCACGGCGCCCAGCAGCGGAGCCTCCGTCAGTTCGATCTGCCAGCGGCGGGCACCCTCGGCCTGCAGGACCCGGTGCAGTAGCGCCGCGTCGTCGACGGTGTCGGTGGTGGCCGCCCGCCAGGCCCACAACCGGAGCGTCGACGCCTTGAGCAGCAGCCCCTGTTCGATTCCCACCTCCTCGGCGAGCTCACCGAGCGCCTCGCGCGCGGAGTCCAGGAGCGCCGCCGCCCCCGGGTCGGTCCGCTTCCAACTGGTGTGCGGGGGGTGCTCCCCGCGCGGCGCCTGGCGAGAGGGGAGGTCGCCACGCCCGAGTTCGGCGGCCCACTCCAACGCCGCCAGCCACTCGTCCGCCAGGCGTCTGCGGTGCGGGCCGTCGAACCCCTCGATCGCGAGCAGGTCGGTGCGGTTCGTCGGCGCGGTGCGTGCCGCCTCGATGATCGCCGCGTCGGTGAGCAACCTCTTGGGAGCGATGTCTCGCTCCGCGGCCACCCGGTCACGCGCCATCCACAACTCCCGTGCCCGGGCGAGTTGGCGGGCGTCGCGCAGGGAGGTCAGGCGGGCCAGCCTGCGCCAGGGATCCGGGGCGGGGGCGGGCGGATCCGAGTCGACGAGGTGTCGGCACTCGGCCTCGAACCAGTCGCGGCGGCCGAGTTCGTCGAGCCGGGGGAGTACCGCGTCCGCCAGTTCGTGGAGGAAGAGGACGTCGTAGGCGGCGTAGTCGAGCCAGGATGCGGGCAACGGGCGTCGCGACCAGTCCGCCGCCGAGTGGGCCTTGGCCAGCCCGATGCCCAGGTGCTCCGAGATCATCGCCCCGAGGTTCACCCGTTCCATCCCGAGGAACCGCCCGGCCAGTTCGGTGTCGATGACAGACGTCGGCCTGATCCCGAGCTCACGGAGTGACGGGAGGTCCTGGCTCGCGGCATGCAGGAGCAGGGGGCGTCCGGAGAGGACGCCCGCGAGCGGCCCGACCGTCTGGCCCGGCGTCTCGGGGTCCACCAGCAGTGCGGCCCCGCCGGCGGGGCGTAGTTGCAGGAGGAAGGCGCGCTCGGAGTAGCGGATCCCCGACGCGCGCTCGACGTCCACCGCGACCGGTCCGGCCGAGGACTCCACGACGGAGGCGACCGACCCGATGCCGGAGGCGTCGTCCACGAACTCGTACTCCGCCGGGGGCGGCGGCGCCCCCGGCGGGGTCTCTCCGCGTCGTCGGCCGCTCACGCCCGACGATGCAGGGAGGTCACGCCGACCGGCGGGAGTCCGGCCGCCAGGGAGAGCGTCTTGCAGAAGGCGGAGGCGTGACCGGTCAGGTTCGACTCGAGGGCGGTCCACGACGCGCGCAACTCGAGCTGGTGGGCCTGGGGCGGTCCGGAGATGTCGCCGTAGCGGACCGACGCGGTGCTGGTGACGGTTCCGCCCAGCGACGTGTACGGTCCGGCGTCCTCGTCGAGCGCCTCGGTGAGCCAACTCCAGGCGACCTGGGGCAGCAGGGGATCGCCCGCGAGTGAGGCCTCCATGTCGGCCTGGATGTAGGCGACCAGCCGCAGCGTGCCGTTCCACGCGTCGTCCCCGGAGGGGTCGTGGAGGAGGATCAGCCGACCGAACGCGTCCCCGTCGGAGAACTCGGGCACATCGTCCCCGGTCGGCGGGATGATCTCCACCCCGAGCGCGTGACTGTACGGCGCCAGTCTCTGCGGCGGACGGATCGGGCCGACGGAGATCTCAGGGCGGACCTCGAGCCGGGACAGCGACTCGACCGCCTCCCGGAAGACCTCGGGCTCGCCGTCATTGACCGATGTGCTCACGGGTCGTCACGCTAGCCACCGCCCGGCGGCGCCCCGAGGAGGCGCGCCGTCGCCCACCGGGGTGGGGTGGAGGGCCCCGGAGGCGCACTCATGGGACCATGGGGGTGTGCTGAACTCCGATGTGCCCTCGAATCCCAGGTCCGTTGACACCCAGGGCGCCGGCCGCGCCACCGCGCGCCGAGCCGGGACCGGCCCCTACCTCGACGAAGTCGGAGGCACCGGCGCCGCTCACACCCCGGTGTGGTTCATGCGTCAGGCGGGTCGCTCGCTCCCCGAGTATCGCGAACTCCGGGCCGGGAGCACCATGCTCGAGGCCTGCTTCGATCCCGAGATGACCTGCGAGGTCACTCTGCAGCCGGTCCGCCGCCACGGGGTGGACGCCGCGATCTTCTTCTCCGACATCGTCATCCCGCTGGCGGCGGCAGGAGTGGACATCGACATCGTGCCGGGCACCGGGCCCGTGGTGGCCGCGCCGATCCGGGACGAGGCCGGAGTCGCCGCGCTTCCCGATCTCACCCCGGACCGTCTCGAGAAGATCGGCGAGGCCGTCCGCATGGTGGTGGCCGAGCTCGACCCGCAGGTCGCGCTGATCGGCTTCGCCGGCGCCCCCTTCACCCTCGCCTCCTACCTCATCGAGGGCGGCCCCAGTCGCAACCACGAGCACACGAAGTCCCTGATGTACTCCCGACCCGACGTCTGGCATTCACTGATGTCCAAGTTGGCGGACCTGACCACGGTGTTCCTGCGCGCCCAGATCGACGCCGGGGTGGACGCCGTCCAGCTGTTCGACTCGTGGGCCGGCGCGCTGAGCCTGCGCGACTACCGCTCGATGGTGCTCCCTCACTCCACCGGGATCTTCGCCGACGAGGTGATCTCCACGGTTCCCCGCACCCACTTCGGCGTGGGCACCGGAGAACTGCTCGGGGCGATGGGCGAGGCCGGTCCAGAGGTCGTCGGTGTGGACTGGCGCATCCCGCTCGACGACGCCGCGGTGCGGGCTCCGGGCAAGGTGCTCCAGGGCAACCTCGACCCCGCCATGCTCTTCGCCGACCGCTCGGCGCTGGACTCCGAGGTCCGCAGGATCCTCGACGAGGGGGCGCGGGCACGTGAGCTGGGCGCCCGCGGGCACGTGTTCAACCTCGGGCACGGCGTCCTGCCCGCCACCGACCCGGGTGCCGTGACCCACGTGGTGGAGCTGGTCCACGAGCTGACCGGGACGTAGGGATGGCCCCTCGTGTCGCGGTGATCGGTGGCGGTCTCAGCGGTCTCACCGCCGCCTATCAGCTCTCCCTCGACCTGCCCGGCGCACGGATCACGGTCCTCGAGGCGTCGGACTCCCTCGGTGGGGCGTTGCACACCGTCGACTTCCCGTCCGGCCCCATGGAGCTGGGGGCCGAGGCATTCATCGGTCGCCGACCGGAGGCCTCCGAGCTCGTCGCCGAGCTGGGGCTGACAGACACCCTGCGGCACCCCGGACCGCTCGGCCCGGCGATCCTCACCGACGGTCGACTGGTCCCGATGCCGGTCGGCACCCTCATGGGGCTGCCGTCCGACGTGGCCGGCCTGTCCGGTGTGCTGAGCCCCGGTGAGTCGGCCGTCGCCGCCCGTGAGACGGACACGCCGCTGGAGTGGGAACCCGGCGGGGACGTCTCGCTGGGCCGGCTCGTGGCCGACCGGTTCGGCGACGCGGTGGTCTCGCGGCTCGTCGATCCCATGCTCGGCGGGGTGTACGCCGCCCCCAGCTCGGGACTCGGCCTGCGGCAGGTCATCCCCGGTCTCGCCGAGGCGCTGGACCGCGGCGCACCGACGCTGACCGCCGCGATCGGTGAGCTCGTGGGCAACCGGGTGCCTGGGCCCGTGTTCGCCACCCTCGACGGCGGGTACAGGGGGCTCGTGTCCGCGCTCGCCGAGGCCTCGGGTGCCACGGTCCGCTCTCACGCCACCTGCACCGCGATCCATCGCGAGCCCTCCGGGTACACCCTGACGGTCACCGGCGCGCGCGGATCGTGGGTGGAGGACGCCGACCTCGTCGTCGTCGCCGTCCCCGTCCCCCACGCCACACCGCTCCTGGCCGCCGCCGGTGGCGTCGACGGCGCTGTGTCCGGCCTGTCCGGGATCCGGACCGCCTCGTCCGCTGTGGTGGCGATGGAGGTGGACCGGGGGCTCGACCTGCCCGAGCTCTCCGGGGTGTTGGTGGCCACCGACGAGCCGGTTCCGTTCAAGGCGATGACCTTCACCAGTCGCAAGTGGCCCCACCTCGACACCCGACCGGGTCACCTGGTGCGGGTGTCGTTCGGTCGGCTCGACGACGACGACGTGCTCACCGCGGACGACATCGCACTGGCCCGGATGGCCGAGTCCGCCCTGGCCGGGGTGTGCGGATCCGCACCGACGATCCTGTACTCGCGTGTCCGCCGCTGGGAGGACGCGCTCGCCGAGATCGGTCCGGGGCACGCCGACCGGATCGCGGGCGTGCGGGCCGAACTGGCGGAGCGGTTGCCCGGGGTCGAAGTGGTCGGAGGTGCGACCGAGGGGGTCGGCGTGCCCGCGTGCATCGGCTCGGCACGGGCCGCGGCCCGCCGGTTGGCCGCCGGGTGGCAGGATTGAGCCATGGCACGCCTTGACTACAAGAAGCTCAACTCGACGCTCCGCTACCTGATGTTCTCGGTCTTCACCGTGACGCCCGGGGAACTGGGGGAGGACCGGGCCGCGGTCACCGCGGACCTCGAGCGGTTCCTCGCCCGGTTCGACGGCACCGACGTGGTGGTCCGCGGACTGTACGACGTCTCGGGGCTCCGCGCCGAGGCCGACTTCATGATCTGGACCCACGCCGAGCACATCGAGGAACTCCAGAGGTTCTACAACGAGTTCCGGCGCACCACGATCCTGGGCCGGGCCAGCACGGCCCACTGGTCCAACACGGCTCTGCACCGGCCCGCGGAGTTCAACAAGAGCCACATCCCGGCGTTCCTCGCCGAGGAGGAGCCGGGCGCGTACATCTCGGTGTACCCCTTCGTCCGGTCCTACGAGTGGTACCTGCTCCCCGACGAGGAGCGTCGCCAGATCCTCGCCGAGCACGGGCGCGCCGCCCGCGAGTACCCGGACGTCCGGGCCAACACCGTGCCGTCGTTCTCTCTGGGCGACTACGAATGGCTCCTGGCCTTCGAGGCCCCGCAGCTGGACCGGATCGTGGACCTCATGCGCGTCATGCGCAGCACCGAGGCGCGGCGTCACGTCCGTGAAGAGGTCCCGTTCTTCACCGGGCCCCGGATCAGCGCCGAGCAGTTGGCCACCACGATGCCCTGAGACGGCTCAGCGCCGCGGGGATCGACGCGAGGGGCCGGCCGGGACCACAACGTCCCCGCCGGCCCCTCCTGTCGTGCGTTCAGTCCTCGGCGGGCTCGAGCGTCATGCTCAGCGAGTTGATGCAGTACCGCAGGTCCGTGGGGGTGGGGTAGCCCTCGCCGGAGAACACGTGACCGAGATGGCCGTGGCAGTTCGCGCACACCACCTCGGTGCGGGTCATCCCGAGGGAGGTGTCGGTCCGCTCGATGACGGCCCCACCGGCCAGAGGCGTGAAGAACGAGGGCCAGCCGCAGTGGGAGTCGAACTTGGCGTCACTGCGGAACAGCTCGGCCCCGCAGCCGCGGCAGCGGTAGACCCCTTCGGTCTTGGTGTCGGTGTACTCCCCGGTGTACGGCCGCTCGGTGCCGGCCCGGCGCAGGACCTGGTACTCCTCGGGGGTCAGTCTGCGGCGCCATTCCGCATCGTCGAGGGTGAAGTCCGGTTGTGGAGTGCTGGAGGGGGTGTCGGTGCGCTCACTCATGTCCGCAGGCTACGCCGCCGCGGCGGCCGGTGCGATCCGCTCGTGTCGCCGCGGGTCCGTGCGCCGCCACAGCAGGATCACCAACACCGTGCACAGCAACAACAGCCATCCGAGCGTGGGATGGGCGAACTCCAGCAGTCGCCCGTAGTACGGCCACCGGGCCGACTCCCAGAAGTCCAGGGTGAAGAACCCGTACGCCGCCAGCCAGGCGGGCCAGTTGCGCACGAAGGACTTGTCCAGGACCACGGTGAGCATGATCGGGATCAGCATCATCGAGTAGTACATCTGCCCCAGGCTGGAGACCAGGAACACACCGGCCAGGATGACACCGGAGGTGGTGGCCAACCACAGCACCTCGTGGTTGTGCCGGTAGTCCAGCAGGAGCCACACGGCCACCAGGGTGGCCACCACGATGAGGATCCGGGCCACCAGGATGAGTGGTTCGGGGACACCGTAGTACAGGCCGAGGCCGGCGAGGGAGCTGTTGTAGTAGTCGCGGACCTCGCTCATGTACGGCGCGGTCACCTCGAGGTACCGCGCGGCGTCCACGGTGAGCGCCCAGCCCGCGGCCATGGCGGCGGCGGGGATCGCCACGGCGGCGACGAAGGGCTGCCACTGACGGCGGATGAGGGGGAGGACCAGTAGTGGCGCGAGCATCGGTTTGATGGCCAGGGACAGGCCCATGGCCACACCGGCCCACCACAGTCTCCGGCGGTGGAGGAGGTACAGGAACGCCACCTGGCACAGGAAGATCACGCCGTTGACGTTGGTGAAGACCAGGGTGTTGGTGACCGCCTCGGTGCAGAAGGCCCCCAGGAGGATCGCCGGGGCCGCGAACGACCGTACGTCGAGGTCGAACAACCTCATGAGGAGCCACAGCGCGCCGATGATCGCCGCGGTGTTGACGAGGATGAACAACCACCGCGCGACGGTGTAGTTGTCGATCACGCCGAAGGGGGCCAGCAGGAAGGTGCCGCTCGGGGCGTAGAGGTAGTGCGGCTGGACCGTGAGCAGGTTCTCGCTGTACACGGGTTCGCCGGCGAGGAAACGTCTGGTCGCCGCGTAGACGGTCCCGAAGTCATTGGTGATGGATCCGTTGACGGCCTTGATCAGGACGCGGTGGATCACGGTCATGATCGCCAGCGGCCACAGGATGTGGTTCAGCAGGCGGGGCACGGAGTCAGTGCTTCGGGTCGGCAACGGCACGGTGTGCAGGCTACCGGCCCGGGTCGCGTCCCCCACGCAGGCGCCCCGGTCAGGAGGGACAGGCCACGGAACGGTCGACGGTGGCCGGGTCGGCGAGGAACTCCGTGACGGTCGATCTGGCGCACGCGGAGTGGAGGACCACGCGCGATCCGGGTGCACCCCAGGTGAGGACCCGGATGTCGCCGGCCCCTGCGGCCGACAGCATCCCCGCGGTGGGTTCCAGCGCGGCGGCACCGGCCACGGGGTCCGCGATCCCACCCATCAGCAGCACGGGCGCGGCGCCAGGTAGCTCCAGCGTGGACTCTCCCGGGACGGGCCAGGTCGAACACGCGGACAGCTGGGCGGCGAGGATCTCCCCGAAGGGTGCGTCATCCGTCCATTCTGTGGCGAGTTCCGGGACGCGGCTCACCGGCACCCGCCGGGGCAGATCGGAGCACCCCGCGACATAGGGCAGTGACGAGCTCGTCAACGCCTCCGCCCGGGCACGCACCGGGGATCCGGGCGAGTCCGCGCCCGGGCCCGCCTCCGCGATGTCGCCGAGGATCACGTCCCCCTCGGACGCCTCCGCCGCGGAGGCACCGGACAGGTCGGCGAGGGCGGAGCGGATGACGTCGGACAGGAGGGCGGCGGGCACGCGGGCACCCGGGTCC
>NZ_JAALEF010000139.1:0-4238 GCF_014145245.1 Dietzia sp. B44
ACCCGGACCCGGCCCGGCCCGGCCCGCCCGCGGACGACGGTGCGCCGGACGCCGAGAGGGCGGAGAACACCCTCGGCACCCTGCTGGCCGGGCTGGACGTCGCCGTGCTGCCGGTCGACCTGGCCGCCGAACTCGAGGACGTGTCCGACAGGGTCGCGATGGCGCGGAGTTTCTACAACGACGCGGTCCGCGACACCAGGACCCTGCGCGAGAAGGGGACCGTCAGGGCGCTCCGACTCGCGGGGCGCGCCCCGATGCCCGACTACGTCGAACTCGTCGACCACCCACACGCGGGAGGCTGACCCGGCGCGGTGGGGCGGCGGTTGGGGAACCGAGGTCAGGGCGACCTACACTGGACGCCTACTACGAGTCATCGACGCCAGGAAAGGCCTATTTCGTGAGCGAGCCGCAGTCCACCGAGAACACCACCGGAACCGCACGCGTCAAGCGAGGTATGGCCGAGATGCTCAAGGGTGGCGTCATCATGGACGTCGTGACCGCCGAGCAGGCGAAGATCGCCGAGGACGCCGGCGCCGTGGCCGTCATGGCCCTCGAGCGGGTCCCCGCGGACATCCGCGCGCAGGGTGGTGTCGCCCGGATGAGCGACCCCGACCTCATCGACGGGATCATCGAGGCCGTCTCCATCCCCGTGATGGCCAAGGCCCGTATCGGCCACTTCGTCGAGGCACGGATCCTCCAGGCGCTCGGCGTGGACTACGTCGACGAGTCCGAGGTCCTCACCCCGGCCGACTACGCCAACCACATCGACAAGTTCGAGTTCACCGTGCCGTTCGTCTGTGGCGCCACCAACCTCGGCGAGGCGCTGCGGCGCATCACCGAGGGCGCGGCGATGATCCGCTCCAAGGGCGAGGCAGGTACGGGTGACGTGTCCAACGCCACCACGCACATGCGCAAGATCCGCCAGGAGATCCGCCGCCTGCAGAACCTGCCCGAGGACGAGCTCTACGTGGCCGCCAAGGAGCTCCAGGCGCCGTACGACCTGGTCAAGGAGGTGGCGCGCAACGGCAAGCTCCCCGTGGTGCTGTTCACCGCCGGCGGCATCGCCACCCCCGCCGACGCCGCGATGATGATGCAGCTCGGCGCCGAGGGCGTGTTCGTCGGCTCGGGGATCTTCAAGTCCGGCAACCCGTCCGAGCGCGCGAAGGCGATCGTCAAGGCCACCACCTTCCACGACGACCCGGAGACCCTGGCGAAGATCTCCCGTGGCCTGGGCGAGGCCATGGTGGGCATTAACGTGGACGACATCCCGGAGCCGCACCGGCTCGCCGAGCGGGGCTGGTGACCCACCGGTGGCCAAGATCGAGGACATCCTCGCGATCGAGCGCATCGACCGCGATCTCTACCGCGGTCACCCGATCGAGACCCACCTGCAGCGCACCTTCGGCGGCCAGGTCGCCGGTCAGACCCTGACCGCCGCGGTCAGCACCGTCGACGACGACAAGCACGTCCATTCGCTCCACGGTTACTTCATCCGGCCGGGGATCCCGTCGGCTCCCACCGTCTTCCAGGTGGACCGGCTGCGGGACGGTCGGAGCTTCGCCACCCGGCGGGTCACCGCGATCCAGGAGGGCGAGCCCATCTTCTCGATGTCGGCCTCCTTCCACCTCCGCGACCAGGAGGGGATCGAGCATCAGGACCCGATTCCCGACGTGATCGACGCCGAGGAGATCCCCGCGCCGCGGTACGAGGACCTGGACGAGACCCACCGTGTCTTCGTGGACGAGTGGGCGCAGTGGGACATCCGGATGGTGCCGCCCGACAAGCTCCGCGGATCCTCGCAGATCGCCTCACAGCAGAGGGTGTGGTTCCGGTGCGTGGACGAACTGCCGGACGACCCCAACTTCCACGTGTGCACGCTCGCCTACATGTCGGACATGACCCTGCTGAGCTCGGCCAAGGTCATCCACCCCGATGAGCCCACCCAGGACGCCTCCCTGGACCACGCGATGTGGTTCCTGCGCCCGTTCCGGGCCGACGACTGGCTGCTGTACGACCAGACGTCCCCGTCCGCCTTCGGCGGCCGGGCCCTCACCCAGGGCCGCATCTTCGACCGGACGGGGCGCCTCGTCGCGGCGGTCACCCAGGAGGGGTTGTCGCGTCGCCTCCGGGAGGGGGCGCAGCCCTTCCCTGTGGACCTGTCGGGCACCGGGTCCGACCGCACCGCAGCCGCCCGCGGGGACGCCGGTTCCCGCGGGGACCACAGGTGAGCGCGGCGAATCGCCCCCGGATCGGCGTGCTCGCCCTCCAGGGCGACGTCGCCGAACACCTGCGCCACCTGGAGACCGTCGGGGCGGAGGCCGTCACCGTGCGCCGCCGATCGGAGCTGGACACGGTCGACGGGCTCGTGCTGCCCGGCGGTGAGTCGACCGCGATGAGCCGCCTACTGGACGTGTACGACATGTACCAGCCGGTGTCCGAGCGGATCTCGGGCGGGATGCCCGTGTACGGCTCGTGCGCGGGGATGATCCTGCTGGCCTCCGTGGTGCTCGACACCCGCCCGGACGCCACGTGGTTCTCCGCCATCGACATGACCGTCCGGCGCAACGCCTTCGGGCGGCAGGTCGACTCGTTCGAGGCCGACCTCGTCGTCGACGCCCTCGGCCCCGACCCGTTTCGGACGGTCTTCATCCGGGCACCGTGGGTGGAGACGGTGGGACCGGACGTCGAGGTACTCGCCGGCGTCCGCGCCTCGGACGGCGAGGATCACGTGGTCGCGGTGCGCCAGGGCAACGCCCTCGCGACCTCGTTCCACCCCGAGGTCACCGACGACGTGCGCGTCCATCGGTACTTCCTCGACATGGTCAGGGCGGCGACCTCGTAGAGTGGGCCGTCAGCGACACCCGTAAGTCACCCGGAGGTCATCCAGGCCTCACCCCAGACACCCCGGAGGGCGGAACTCCCCATGTCAGGCCATTCCAAGTGGGCCACCACCAAGCACAAGAAGGCGGCGATCGACTCCAAGCGCGGCAAGCTCTTCGCCAAACTCGTCAAGAACATCGAGGTGGCGGCCCGCACGGGTGGCGGTGACCCCGACGGCAACCCGACGCTGTTCGACGCCATCCAGAAGGCCAAGAAGAACTCGGTCCCGGGCGACAACGTCGAGCGCGCGCGGCGGCGCGGCGCCGGCGAGGAGGCCGGCGGCGCCGACTGGGAGACGATCATGTACGAGGGCTACGGCCCGAACGGCGTGGCGATGCTCATCGAGTGCCTCACGGACAACCGCAACCGCGCGGCCATGGAGGTCCGCACGGCCATGACCCGTAACGGCGGCAACCTGGCCGACCCGGGCTCCGTGGCCTACCTCTTCGCCCGGAAGGGTGAGATCGTCCTGGACAAGGGCGAGCTCGAGGAGGACGACGTCCTGATGGCGGTGCTCGAGGCGGGGGCCGAGGAGGTCAACGACCTCGGCGACCGCTTCGAGGTCATCTGCGAACCCACCGACCTCGTCCAGGTCCGCACGGCGCTCCAGGAGGCCGGGATCGACTACGACTCGGCCGAGTCGGGCTTCCGGGCCTCCGTCGAGGTCACCGTCGACGCCGAGGGGGCGGGGAAGATCTTCCGCCTGATCGACGCGCTCGAGGACTCCGACGACGTCCAGAACGTCTACTCGAACGTGGATATCCCCGACGACGTGCTGGCGGCCCTGGACTCCTGACGGCCGCGTCGCTGGTAGGGTCTCGAACGTAGGTTCTACCACTGGTCGGCGGAGGTTCGATGCGCGTCATGGGAGTGGACCCCGGGCTGACCCGGTGCGGTCTCGCGTTGATCGAGACGGCACCGGGCCGCGCCGTCACCGCTCTCGACGTGGACGTGGTGCGGACGAGTGCGGACGAACCGCTCGAGCGTCGCCTGCGGGCGGTGCACGAGGTGGCCGACGAGTGGATGGCCGTTCACCGGCCCGACGTGGTGGCCATCGAGCGTGTGTTCGCCCAGAACCAGGTGTCCACCGCGATGGGCACGGCGCAGGCGGCCGGGGTCGTGGCCATGGCCGCGGCGTACCGGGACATCCCGGTCGCGTTCCACACCCCCTCCGAGGTCAAGGCCGCCGTCACGGGCAGCGGTCGCGCCGACAAGAAGCAGATGACCCTGATGATCACGCGGATCCTCGGCCTCCAGAAGCCCCCGAGCCCGGCGGACGCCGCGGACGCCCTGGCGCTGGCGGTCTGCCACAGCTGGCGGGCGCCCATGCAGGGCCGGGTGGCCGCGCTCGACGCCCA
>NZ_JAALEF010000140.1:0-2765 GCF_014145245.1 Dietzia sp. B44
GCCGCGCCCGCGCCGCCCCGCTCGAGGGCCCGCCGCACCCGCCCCCGGCGACAGCCGGTGAGTACGTACCAGTGGCCGCCGGCGGCCTCCGCGAGCTCGCCGATCTCGTAACGCGGTTCACCCTTGGCACCTCCCCTGAGGTGGGCGCGGGCGATCGCACGCGAGAGTCTGCGGTAGCCCTCCCCTCCACGGGCCAACACGAGCAGGTGCTCACCCCCGGGCAGGGAGAGCTCGGCACCGAAGACGGTCGCCAGACCCAGCTCGGAGGCCGCCTCGGCGAAGCGGACGACCCCGTACAACCCGTCGTGGTCGGTGATCGCCAGCGCGGTCAGTCCCAGCTCCGCCGCCGCCTCCGCCATCGCCTCGGGAGAGGAGGCACCGTCCAGGAAGCTGAAGGCGGAATGGGCGTGGAGCTCGGCGTAGGGCACGCGTCCCTGCGCCCGGGGCCGCTGCGGAGGGGTGTACTCACCCCGTCGACGGGACCAGGCGGGGGCATCGCTGCCGTCGCCGGGGTGCGGGTTCTGGGGCCCACGCGGGTTCGGCCGCCCGGACAGTACCCGCTCGAGCTCGGTCCAGGTCCTGGGGCCGTGGTACCAGTTCACCGGACCTCACCCACCGGTGTTCGGTGCGTGGGCTCAGAGCTGGGTGAACGACTCCACGACCCACGCCGAGGCCTCGCCGGGTGGCTTGCGGCAACTCTGGGACCGCGGAGGCAACGGGCGGGTACCCGCCTCGACGCGCCAGGCGCGTCCGTCGGTGTGACGGACCACGGCCACGCGCGGGGAATCGGGGTCGAGGGTGACGACGAGGTCGTCCACCCCCGCCTCCACGCCGGAGTTCCGCACGGCGACCTCCGCCACCTGACCGGCCGGTGGCCACGTGCTGCGGCCCCGCAGGTTCTCGGTGACGACCCGACCGTCCAACACCGCCTCGACGATCCCGGCCGCGTGGGCCACCTCCGCGGGCCCGTAGGTGTAACCGGTGCCGGGCAGCAACAGGACCGGAGCGAAGCGGTGCCCTCCGGTGTGGGAGCACTCCCACACCGCGGCATCGGGATCGAGCGCTGCCAGGCGCCCGCCCACCAGTGCCTCCAGTCCGGCCGCGACCGGGCGTCCCCGCACGGCGCAGCACTGGTCACGCTTGGCGTGGGTACACACGAGGGGGACAGGTGCCGCGACCTCGCGGGTCCCGGCCACATGCCCGTCGGGAGACAGGTCCAGCCCGAGCAACTCCCCGGGCCCGTCGACACGGCCGGTGCGGATGCTCTGCCGGCCGGGGCGGGTGTCGCAGAGGTAGAAGCGGTGCCGGTCGAGCCGCTGGCCCTCCCGGCCGGCCCGCCGGATGAAGAGCATGCGCGACCCACAGGCCTCGACGTGGTCCTTGAGACGTCGGGACAGGTCCTCGCCCAGCGCCTCACCGTCGAAGATGTCGCGGCCCCAGCGCCCGGGGACCTCCAGCAGCACCCACGACTCCTCGTGGGCGGCGGTGCCAGCCGGTGGCTCATCGGCCGACTGCAGGGAGCACCAGTCCGGTTGTGTGGCGGAATCGGTATCTGACACGACCCCATGGTGCCCCATCCCGCGAGGAGGCGTAACTGTAGCCACCTTGTGGGACAAAAGTGACCAGAGGGATCTAGGCTGGGCCTATGCGTATCCGTCACCGCCGCCTCGCCGCGGCCGCCGCCCTCACCGCCGTCGCGTCCCTGGGCCTGGCGGGATGTGGAGCCGACACCTCGACCGACACCCCCACCACGAGCCAGACCACCACGGCGGGATCCTCCCCGGCCGCGCTGGCCCGGGCCCTGGCGCCGGACGAGACCGAGACCTCCGATCCCTCCGCCAGGCCCGCGGACTCCGCTCCGAAGAGTGAGGACTCCGGCGACGCCGCCGAGCGCGCCGAGCTCGTCGTGACCGAGATCCGCGTGGGCGACTACCAGGGCAAGGACCGCGTGGTCTTCGAACTCGAGGGCCAGGGCGTCCCGGGGTACTCCGTGGACTACGTGGACGCACCCGCCCAGCAGGGCAGCGGTTTCCCGGTGGAGGTGCCCGGGGACTCGTTCCTCCAGGTGATGATCCGCGACCAGGTCCTGCCCACCACGACCTCCATGACGGAGGTCCCCGTGGGCACCGTCTCGAGCGACGAGGCGACCGGTGTCGCCGGAGTGGCCTTCGCGGGCCAGTTCGAGGGCCAGGCGCAGTCCGTCATCGGCCTCGAGGGCACGGACCGCGCCTTCTCGGCCTTCCTCCTCCAGAACCCGACCCGACTGGTGGTCGACATCGAGCGCTGAGCCCACCCGGCGAGCGACGGGGGCCGCGACCACGGTGAGTCGTGGACGGTTCATTCGTATACCCCCTCGACGGTCCAACTCCCCGGTTCGTCCCCGACCAGGCAGCACAGCAACAACGCGGCCGCCCGCTCGGGGACGACCTGTATCCGGGCCCTCGGCCGGCGGGGCTCACCACCGGGACCCGCCTCCCACCAGGCCTCATCGATCGGCCACGGCCTCGACCAACCGACCAACGCGCATCGACGGCCCGTCACCTCGACCGACTCGGGTCGTCCGGTGAGCAGGCCTCGCGGACCGACCCCGACCGGCGCCCCCGCCGCGGTGCGCAGCAGAACCCCCCCTGCGAGGGGAACCCGTGCCACGACCCCCGACCCGGGGTCACGGCTCTCACGGATCTCCAATCGATAACCCGGCCCCGGCCACACCACCGACGGCGACGGCGCCGGCAGAGCCCCCGGCCACGGCCCCTCCGCGACCG
>NZ_JAALEF010000141.1:0-3562 GCF_014145245.1 Dietzia sp. B44
GGCGGCGGTGGCGACCGCGTTGACCGCGCCCATCAACGCCAGGGCCAGCGCGGCACCCGCCCCACCCCGGCGCGGGGACATCCGCCCCTGCAACACCCGCACCACCGGGAGCAGCACCCACGGCGCCAGCGCGACCGGCCAGATCTCGGAGGAGATCGACCCGAGGTCGCCGAGCATCCGGGGGGCGAGCGCGTAGAGGATCCCGGCCACGGCCCTGGTCTGGGGGGTGCCGATCCGCAGGGCGGCCGCGACCCGGACCACCCCGACGTAGGCGAGCGTCAGCAGAACCGCCCACCACAGACGTTGGGTCAGCCAGGCGGGCATCCCCACCAGGTCGAACAGCGCGAAGAACGGCCCCTGGGGGAAGAGGTACCCGTACGCCTGGTTCTGGACCTGGCCGCCGAACGACAGTCCGGTCCACAGGTGGGTGGCCTGCGAGAGAAAGCGTCCGGGGTCGACGACGAGGTCGTACTTGGTGTCCGGGACGACCAGACCCGGGGACTGCAGGCAGGCGAGGAGGAGGAAACCGAGGAACGCGACGACCGCGTCGCGTGCGCCTGCACCGAGACGGATCCCGCGGGTCACCTCGGCCGGCGCGGGGGAGGGACTAGCGGGCGCCGTACTCGACCTGGCCGAGGAGGGCCTGGTCGGCGGGCGGCTGCGCGACCTCCGGGATGGAGTTCTCGGCCATCGCGGAGCTGGCTCCGAAGGCGACGATGCCGCCGAGGACGATTCCGCCGACTGCGCTGGCGAGCGCTCCGGTACCGAAGCTCATCGAGTTCTCCCTGCGGGTCACGAGAATGGGGTGTCCCGGCGGTGCCCCGGGGCACGCCGACGTCGACAGAGTATCACCCGGTACCCGGTGGATCGTGCGTAGTGTCGCCCACAACTACTTACTGGCCGGTAAGTTGGTGTGGGACACGACACCACGTCCCGCCGGAAGGAGTCCTGTGACGACGGGGACCAAACGGATCCCACGCGCGATCCGCGAACAGCAGATGCTCGACTCGGCCATCCGCGTGTTCTCCGACCTCGGCTACCGATCGGCGTCGATGGACACCATCGCCAAGGACGCCAGGATCTCCAAGCCGATGCTGTATCTCTACTACGGCTCCAAGGAGGAACTGTTCTCCGCGTGCGTGACCCGTGAGTCCGGGCGACTCATCGACCACCTCACCTCCGCGGCGACCAGTGGGACCGGTGCGCGTCACAGTCTGGAGAGCGTCGTGGAGGCGTTCCTCGACTACGTGGACAACCACGCCGACTCGTGGAACGTCGTGTACCGCCAGGCCGTCGCCGAACCCGCGTTCGGCGACGAGGTCGAGAAGACCCGCTCCGTCCTGGTGGACCTGACCACCGATCTGCTGGCGCAGAACTCGGTGGACGGGCGCAGCCGCGAGGTGCTCGAGGTGGTCGCCACCGCGCTCGTCGGGGCCGGGGAGGCCGTCGCCGACCGCGTCGCTCACCGGTCCATACCCAAATCGGTGGCCGCAGGAGTGGTCGTCGAACTCGCGTGGCGCGGCCTCGCCGGAGATCCCGCCAAGTCACTCACCACCCCGAAAGAGGAGAAGCCGTGACCGACACGACCGAAGACACCACCCGCCGCACGTCCCAGGGTGCCAGGACCCTCAGCCCGTTCGACCTGGCGGGAGGCCTGCCCTCTCTCGTCTCCGATCTGCCCACCGTCCTGCGTGGTCTCCGGATCGTCCGCACCTCCCGCGGGACCGATAAGATCTCCATCGGCAGGAGGTTCCAGGAACTGGCGGCCGGCCAGCCGGACGCCCCGTTCCTGCGCTTCCTGGGATCCGAGATCACCTACGGGGAGGCGAACCGGCGCGCCAACCTCGTCGCCGAGGTGCTCAAGGCCCGTGGGGTCGAGCGCGGCGACACCGTCGGCATCTGCATGGTCAACCGGCCCGAGGTCATGCTCGCCATCCTGGGCGCGGTCAAGGTGGGCGCCTCGGTGGGCCTGCTCAACCATCACCAGCGCGGGGAGGTCCTCGAGCACTCGCAGAAGATCATCGAGTCGAAGGTCGTCCTCATCGGGGCGGAGTGCGCCGAGGCCGCCGGGTCCATCCCCCGCGAGAAGTGGCTCGGTGAGCTGATCGCCGTGGGATCCGAGGTCGACCTCCCGTTCCGCGACTTCACGGCGGGCCACCGCCCGGACGAGCTCTCGGATCTCACCTGGCTCGAGGACGAGCTGGAGAAGATGGACGCGGACGCCGGCGCCACCAACCCGCCCGAGGCGGACGAGACGCTGGGCAACGAGACCGCGTACTACGTGTTCACCTCGGGAACGACCGGCCTGCCCAAGGCCTCGACCATGTCCCACTACCGCTGGAACCGCGCGCTCGCCGGTTTCGGCCTGTCGGGTGTGCGGCTCAAGAAGGACGACGTCCTGCTCTGTCCGCTGCCGATGTACCACAACAACGCGCTCACGGTCGGCCTGGGTTGCGTGCTCGCCGCCGGCGCGTGCCTGGCCGTCGAGGAGCACTTCTCCGCGTCGAAGTTCTGGGACCAGGCCCGCGCGGCCGGGGCGACCGCCGCCATCTACATCGGCGAGATCTGCCGCTACCTGCTCAACCAGGAACCCGGTCCGGGCGACCGTGACCATTCCATCCGGGTGATGACGGGCAACGGGTTGCGCCCCGAGATCTGGGACGAGTTCCAACAGCGGTTCGGCATCGACCGGATCTGTGAGTTCTACGCGGCCAGCGAGTGCAACATCGCGTTCGTCAACGCCTTCAACATCCCCAAGACCACCGGCTACTGCCCGATGGACTTCGCGATCGTGGACTACGACCCGGACACCGGGGAGCCCCGCCGCGGCGAGGACGGTCGGCTCACCAAGGTGGGCAAGGGCGGGATCGGCCTGCTGATCAGCGGCATCTCCGACACCCAGCCCTTCGACGGCTACACCGACAAGGAGGCCACGGAGAAGAAGGTCATCCGCGACGCCTTCAGTGACGGTGACGCCTGGTTCGTCTCGGGCGACCTGATGCTGGACCAGGGCCTCAAGCACGCCTCGTTCGTCGACCGCCTGGGCGACACCTTCCGCTGGAAGGGCGAGAACGTGGCGACCACCGAGGTGGAGGCGGCCGTCAGCGCTCGCCACGAGGTCGACCAGGCCGTGGTCTACGGCGTGCCGGTGCCGGGCGCCGACGGCAAGGCGGGCATGGCCGCCGTGCGGCTGCACGACAAGTCCGACTTCGACGGCGCCGCGCTCGCGGAGCACCTGCGCAGGTCGTTGCCGTCGTACGCGGTTCCGCTGTTCATCCGGCTCTCCAAGGAGCTCGAGGTGACGTCCACCTACAAGAGCCGCAAGACCGAGCTGCGCGAGCAGGCGTTCGACACCTCCCAGTTCGACGACCCGCTCTACGTCCTGTCGTCCGACAAGGGATACATCCCCTTCTACGATGGGGCGGAGAACGACGTCGTCGCCGGCAAGGCCTGAGGCCGGGGACACCACGGAGGAGGTCCCGCCGCCGCATGCCCAGTCGCCGTGCGCACAGTCGCCGTGTGTCCGACCGACGGGCGCGCCGCGGCGGGACCGAGCTCTCCC
>NZ_JAALEF010000012.1:0-8904 GCF_014145245.1 Dietzia sp. B44
GGGCCCGGGTGGACGCGGCGCTCCGCGGAGACCCGACCCCGCCGGGTGCCACGGCTCACGGCGGCCACGGTGATCGCCGCGATCGGCGGATCCGTGATGCTGGCCGGGATCGCGTTCCTGCTGGTGGTCGCCATCCAGGCCGGGCTCTTCCCACCGATCGCCCGGGTGGTCGCCGCGGCGGTACTCGCGCTGGTCCTGGTCGGGCTCGGGTTGTGGTTGCAGTCCCGCCACGAGGCCACGCCCGAGCGCCCGATCAACCCCGGCGCGTTGGCCCTGGTCGGCACCGGTCTGGCAGCGGCCATGCTCGACGTGATCGCCTGCACCACTCTCTATCAGTGGATCCCCGTGCCGGCGGCGTACATGTTCGTCGGCGGGCTGGCGCTCGCGGGCATGGCCCTGGCACAACGATGGTCCTCGGGGCTGCTCGCCTGCCTGGTCTCGGCCGGCACGATGGTGCTGGCACCGTTCATCTCCACGGGCGTCGAGCTCCCTGTCTTCCTGGTGATCCTGGCCATCGCGACCGCCGTACTCGGCGCCGAACTCGGGATCGCGGTCAGGGTGGTGTGGTCGGTCTTCCCGGCACCGGTCCTCGTGGGCTACCTCACGCAGACGCACCTCCACGACCGGGGCGAACAGGTCGCGCTGATCGTGGCGGCCCTGGTATTCGCCGCTGTGGGCGTCGGGGTTGCCTGGGTCGACTCCGTGCGCCGCCGCCCGGCTCCGGAGAACGCGGCCCTCGTCGTCGTCCCCACCGCCGTCCCCCTGCTGCTCCTCTCCGGACTCTTCCTCCTGCGGCCGGGCTGGCCGGTCGGCGTGATCCTCGCCGCGGCCTATCTCACCGTCGCGGTGGTGGCCGGACGTCGAGCCCACGAACCGGGACCGGTGCTGCTGTCCGCCGTTTCGGGGGTCGTGGGCAGTGCGCTGCTGTTCGGCGCCTGGGTGGAACTGGGCGGACGGGAGATGACGAGCCTCGCCCTCACCCTCAGCGCCACCGGCTACGTCGTGGCGGCGGGCCTGTGGGGTCGCCGCTGGGCGGACTGGGTGGCCGGCGTCGGCGCCGCCATCGCGCTGGCCGTGTACCTGGTCGTCAACGAGCCGTTCCTCGCGCTCGACGAGCGTCTGGCGGTCCGCGAGCTGACCTACTGGGACGTGGTGGCGGCGCTCGCGGTCACCGCGCTCGCCGTGGCCGCGACGTGGTGGGCGTCCCGGCGGGTGCCCCGGCAGTCCTCCAGGGTGGTGATGGCGGGTGCCGTCGCGGCGCTGTTGGCCTTCTCGGTGATGGTGGTGGCGGCCGGAGTGGTGATCGGTGACCTGGCGGGCGCGGCGCGCAACGGCTTCCTCGTGGCCCACCTGGTGGTCACCGTGCTGTGGATCAGCTGCGCGGCCTGGTTGATCCTCACGCCGAGTCCCCGGCTCTCGGACGCCCGCAGGATGGGTTTCGTCCTGGGGTCGCTCGCGCTCGCCAAGTTGTTGTTCCTCGACCTTGCCACGCTGCCCGGCCTGTTCCGGGTGCTGTCCTTCATCGCGGTGGGCGCGGTGATGTTGGCCGTGGCCGTCCGCTACCGCAGGGACACCGAACCGTCCGGGAGCGGATCCCCCACGTAGACGCGGAAGGCGCGCGGTTCCGCGCCGGACATCAGGACCTCGACCTCGGGGTGGTCGACCTCGTCAGGATCATCCGAGGGCAGACTCCAGACCACTTCACCGGAGTCGGTGAGTTCCCTCAGCGCGAGGCGCGTGGCGCGCACCCACGTCACGTGCCGGAGTGCCGGCTCGTCGCGGAGATCGTCCTCGGCCATGCCCTCCCGGAGGTCGACCATGAGACGTTCCCCGTCGGGAGCCTCGTATGCGGTGCACACGTGGTCGACGAGGACGGACAGTGGCCACGACGGACCGGAACCGAGCAGATCGACGATGATCATGCGCGCATCGCCGACCTGGCAGGCCGTCGGTGTGGTGAGGACGTGGAGCCTGTCGGCCACGTCCTCCGTGATCTCGATGAACTGAACGGTCATGGTGAGCCCCTGTTCCCGCGCGACGGTCGATGGTGGGCCCCGCGGCGCGGCCCGGGCCGTCCCGACTGTGACGTAGATCATATAATACGTCAGTGGCCGACAAGTCTCGGCCAGATGACGATCCCGGAAACAAGCACGTGGGACCCCGTCGGAACCGCAGGTCAGGGGATAGGGTCGACTGTGTGACCACTCTGCACACCGGGCCCTCCGACGACACCACGACGGGGCGGACCGACGCCTTCACGCTGTCCTACTCCGAGTTCGATCCCGGCGAGGAGGGGCTGCGAGAGACGCTCACCTCGACGGGCAACGGTTACCTCTGCACGCGCGGCGCGGCCGAATGGGAGGACGCCGACGGGGTCCACTACCCCGGGACGTACGTCCACGGCCTGTACAACCGCGCGACCACCATGCTCGGCGGCGTCCCGGTGCACAACGAGGACCTGGTCAACCTGCCCAACTGGTTGCCGCTCAAGCTCAGGATCGGCGGGGCGGAGGTGCTCCGGCTCGCAGAAGTGGAGATCCTCGAGTACAGCCACCGAGTGGATCTGCGCTCGGCGCTGATGACCCGCCAGATCCGCTTCCGCGACCGGGAGGGGCGGGAGACCGAGTTGGTGAGCCGGCGCTTCGCGTCGATGGCCAGCATGCACCACGCCTACATGGAGTGGACGATCACGCCGCTGAACTGGTCCGGCCAGGCTGAGGTCGTGAGCGCGCTCGACGGACGCGTCACCAACGACGGCGTACCGCGATACCGGCAACTCGAGAGCGACCACCTCCGGCCGGGCAGCACGGTGTTCCCGCACCCCGAGGTGATGGCGCTGAAGGTGCGCACCCGGCAGTCCGAGGTGAACATCGGTGTCGCGGCACGGACCCTCGTCTCGACCGGCGGTCGGAAACGAGACGTGCCCCGCTCCGACTTCCGGATGGCGGACTACATCCAGCAGACCCTCCACGTGGAGCTGGAGCGCGACGTCCCCACCACGATCGAGAAGTCGGTGGCGCTGTTCACCTCGCGTGACCCGGCCACGGGGGACACGCTCCTGCGCGCCTCCCGGTCGGCCGCCCGGTCGCGCCCGTTCGGTGCGGCGTACGCGCACCACCGCGAGTCCTGGGAGCGGTTGTGGCAGGCGTGCGACCTCCACGTGTTCGGCGACGACGAGGCCCAGCACCTGCTGCGGGTGCACATCAGTCACATCCTGCAGACGTGCTCGCACAACACCGCCGACCTCGACGCCGGCGTGCCCGCCCGCGGGATCAACGGCGAGGCCTACCGGGGCCACGTGTTCTGGGACGAGTTGTTCGTCTTCCCGTTCCTGACCTTCCGGCTCCCGGCCGTCACCCGCAGCCTGCTCATGTACCGCTACCGGAGACAGTCCGAGGCGCGGGTGGCGGCGGCGACGGCCGGGTACGAGGGGTTCATGTTCCCGTGGCAGAGCGGATCGCTCGGCACGGAGCAGACCCAGGAACTCCACCTCAACCCGATGTCGGGGCGGTGGGACATCGACCTGTCGCACAACCAGCGCCACGTCAGCGCGGCGATCTTCTACAACGTCTGGCAGTACATCACCCTCACCGAGGACACGATGTTCCTCGAGTTCCGGGGTGCGGAGATGATGCTCGGCATCGCGCGGTTCTGGTCGTCCATCGCGCACTACTCACCGGAGCGGCAGCGCTACGAGATCCACGGCGTGATGGGGCCCGACGAGTACCACGAGAAGTACCCGGGCGCGTCCGAGGGCGG
The DNA here is from genome assembly GCF_014145245.1 of Dietzia sp. B44. NCBI lineage: Bacteria > Bacillati > Actinomycetota > Actinomycetes > Mycobacteriales > Dietziaceae > Dietzia > Dietzia sp. B44. The sequence continues at coordinate 3,760 of NZ_JAALEF010000012.1, forward strand.
GCTGCGCAACAACGCCTACACCAACGTCTTCGTGGCGTGGATCTGCGACATCGCCGCCCACCTGCTCGACCTGCTGCCGGCGCCCCAGGCCGGCGCCGTCCGCGCCCGGCTCGAACTGCGTGACGACGAGATCGAGCGGTGGAAGGACATGAGCCGCAAGATGTTCGTGCCGTTCCACGACGGGATCATCAGCCAGTTCGAGGGGTACGAGGACCTCGACGAGCTGGACTGGAACTCCTACCGTGCCAAATACGGCAACATCCAGCGGCTCGACCGGATCCTCAAGGCCGAGGGCGACACCCCGGACCGGTACAAACTGGCCAAACAGGCCGACGCCGTGATGCTGTTCTTCCTGTTCAGCGACGACGAACTGCGGCGGGTCTTCACCAGACTCGGCTATGGGTTCGCGGACGATGCCGCACAGCGCACCATCGACTACTACGACCAGCGCACGTCACACGGGTCGACCCTGTCCTACATCACGCATGCCGGGGTCCTCGCCCGCTTCGACCCGGACAGTTCCTGGGATCGTTTCAAGGTGGCGCTGGGCAGCGACGTCAACGACATCCAGGGAGGAACGACCCGCGAGGGTATCCACATGGGTGTCATGTCCGGGACGGTCGACCTGATCCAGCGGTTCTACGCGGGGATGCGGGTGGAGAACGGGATGCTGCAGATCCACCCCAACCTGCCCCGGGATATCGACGGGGTCTCTTTCAACATGACCTACCTGCGGTCCCCGCTCACGGTGACGGTGATGCAGGACAGCGTCACGGTGCATCACAGAGACGGTGTGATCGACTCGACCCCGGTCCACGTGTGCGTGGCCGGACAGGAGCGCATGGTCGCGGTGGGTGGCGAGGAGACGTTCAGCCTGACGTGACGCCCGATCAGTCCGACGCGACGCCCGGCCCGGTGGGAGACGCGGCCGGGTGCGGCCTCCGGCCCGATGTGACGTCGTGCCGCGCCCGTCGCCGTTCCTCTCTCTCCCGGTGGCGGGCGGCGTGGCGTTCCCTCTCGCGCTCGGTCTCCACCTCGTGGTCGTACGGGTTCCCCCGGAATCGACGGATCGAGTAGACGATGAGGACGAGGCCGATCAGGCCGGAGCCGATCAGGCTTCCGCCGGTGCCCCACCCGCCGATGAACCACCAGGCTGGATCGAGGGGCCACCACTGTGGTGCCGGGGGGTGCTGGCCCCAGTAGATCCCGAGTCCGACCAGCCACGCCACGCCGAGCACCGACGCGGTGATCCTCGGCCAGGTCTGCACCCCTCGGGACGCGCCCTCGAGGGCCACGCGCTTGACGGGGTCGACCCGCTTCTCGAACCACTCGTACTGCTGGGAGAGCACGACCATGCCCGCGAAGAGAGTGAGCAGCCCGGGGCCGGGGAGGAACAGAGCGGCGATACCCAGCACGACGAGCGTCCACCCGAGTGTCTCGAGTGCGAGGCGCTTGGCCGCGACGTAACCGAGTCTTCTCACCAGACCATGGTGGCAGAGATCGGCTCACCGGTGCAGTAGCGAGCAACCCGTCCCCGGTCAGGCGACGGCGGTTCCCAGGATCGAGCCGATCCCGTAGGTCGCTGCCATGGCCGCGAGACCACCGAGGAGTAGCCGGCGCACGGCCTTGCCCCGATCCGCGTCTCCCAGACGCGCGGAGACGTATCCCGCGAGCGCCAGACCGACCATGGTGAGCACCGCGATCGTGGGCACTCTCAGGCTGGCGGGGGCGAGGATGGCGAGCAGAGGGATGATCGCCCCGAGGGTGAAGGCGATCGCGGAGGAGACGGCTGCGTGCATCGGGTTGGTCAGTGCCTCCTGATCGATGCCCAGTTCGGCGTCGAGGTGGGCGGAGAGTGGATCGACGGCGTGGAGTTCGGTGGCGACCAGCCGGGCGGTGTCCACACTGAGCCCCTTGGCGGTGTAGAGCCCGACGAGTTCTTCGAACTCGGCCTCGGGCTCGCGGTCGAGTTCGCCGATCTCCTTGGAGATGAGCGCACGTTCCGTATCCCGCTGGGTGCTCACCGACACGTATTCGCCGACGGCCATCGAGAACGCGCCGGCGGACAAGCCGGCGATCCCCGCGACCATCAGGGCGGATCGGTCGGTGGTGGCCGCAGCGACGCCCATCACGAGCCCGGCGGTCGAGAGCAGGCCGTCGTTCGCCCCGAGGACGGCGGCACGAAGCCAGTTGAGTCTGTCGCCGACCGAGGCGTCGTGCGGTTCGACGGCGTCGTGGCGGGTGGAGCGAGGGGTGTCCATGTGTCCACGCTAGGAGTCGGCGCGCGGAGTCACAAGCGTCGATAGCCTATCCTTACCAGCGCTTCTTGCTCCTCGACGCGCTCAGGCCGGGACCGGGGAACCGAACGCCCGGGCCGCTCGGACGCCCGCCTCGAGGTCGACCTCGGGCCAGCCGTCGGGGGAGTGGAGGACGGCCGCCAGGTCCCGGGCGGACAACCGCGCACCGGCCGACAGGAGCGCGTCGACCGCTCCGGTCGCGGGGGCGTCGAGGAGGGTGTCGTCGGCCAGCTCGTCGACGATGTCCCGCACGGCCGTCGCGGTCACCGGGTAGATCTCCGGGTCGAAGCCGTCGTCGGTCGGCTGGTCCAGCCGCCACCACGCGGCCCCGTCCCAGCCGTACAGGAAGCCCAGGTAGAGGCCCTTGGACCGGGCGTGCTCGACCCCGCGTCGCCACCACCCCGGGGCGTCGCCGACGAGGTCCGTCCCGGCCTCTCCGGCACGCCCGCTGCCCTCCGTGAGGGAGAACTCGTGGTGCCAGCCGGCCAGGAGAGCGCGCCCCTCGCCGGGCCGGACGAGGGCCATCCACATCCCTTCCGCGCCGACCCAGTGCAGGGCCGAAGGTGTGGGCGGGGAGTGTTCCAGGCCCACCGCGGCGCGCACGGCGGCGTCCACGGCGAGGAGGGAGGCGATGTCGTCGGGCGTCGAGTCCAGGTCCACGGGGAGCAGGGCCATGGGCTCACGGTAGCCGGTGACCGCCACGGCGAGGTGACGATCGCGGTGAACGTCCGGCGACCCCTCGGTGTCCGGCCTCGGTCTTCGTTCGCCGGTCCGGCTGCGGCGACACCTGTCGACTCCTACGGTGTCACCATGGACAGTGTGACCACAGACGACGGCGTTCCCCCCGGGCCACGCCTACCCGGCCTGGTGCAGGCCCTGCTCGCACTCTCGGCCCCCGCGGCCGTCTTCCCGGCCGCCGCCAGGCGGTACGGGGTGCCGTTCAAGCTCGACCTGATGCCCAAGGGCCGGACGGTGGTCGCCGTCGCCGATCCCGCCGACGTCAAGGACGTCTTCGCCGGCTCGCCGTCGGTCTTCCACGCGGGCAAGGGCAACGAACTGCTGCGGCCGCTGTTGGGGGAACACTCTCTCCTCCTCCAGGACGGTGACGAACACGCGCGCGCCCGCCGGCTCCTCGCGCCGGCGTTCGGGCGCCGCGAGATCGAGGGGTACCGCTCGCTGGTCGAGGAGGTCACGACCGAGCAGTTGGATCGCTGGCCGAGATCGGGCCGGGTCCGTGCGCACGTCCTGTTCAGCGAGCTCACGCTCGAGGTGATCCTTCGCGTGGTGTTCGGGGTGACGGACTCGGCCCGCCTCGACCGGATGAGGCCGATCGTGGCGCGGGCGGTGGACGCCGGGCCGGTGGTGATGATCGGCATGGGCATCCTGCCGCTGCGCCGGTTCCGGCCGTGGAGCCGACAGGTCCGGGACCTCGCGACCATCCACGCCTTCCTGCATGAGGAGATCGAGACGACCCGCCGGGACCCGGCCCTGTCCGGGCGACGGGATCTGCTGGCACTGCTGGTGCGGGCGTCCGCCCAGGACGCGCAGGGGTTGTCCGACGAGGAGTTGCGCGACCAGCTGATGACCCTGGTGGCCGCAGGACACGAGACCACGGCCACCGCCATGGCGTGGTCGGTGCTCGAGCTGGCCCGGCATCCCGGGATCCAGGATCGATGTGTGTCCGAGATCGCCACCGGCGGCACGGAGTACCTGGACGCCGTGCTCAAGGAGTCCCTGCGACTGCACCCCGTGGTCCCGATGGTGATGCGGGAGCTGCAGGAACCCGCCACCGTAGGCGGCCGCACCTACCCGCGGGGGATGACCATCTCGCCGTCGATCATCCTGGCCCACCGCGCGCCGGCCGCCTACCCCGCGCCCAAGGAGTTCGACCCCGGCCGATTCCTCGGCGACGTCCCGACCCCCACCACCTGGCTGCCCTTCGGCGGCGGCGCCCGCCGGTGCATCGGTGCGTCCTTCGCGATGATGGAGGGCGAGGTGATCCTCCGGCAGGTGTTGGAGCGCTACCGGCTCGACCGCGTGGGCAGTGGCCACGAGTGGCCCAGGGCGCGGAACGTGACGCTGTATCCCTGGCGACGCGCACGGGTGGAGCTGCGACCGAGGTGACGCAGGGCCGCCGCGACGGGCCGGTGATGTGCGTTTCGGTGGAGATTTTCATACCGTAGGAGGGGTGAACGCTTCCCAGTCGCCCTCGCCGCAGGTCGAAGCGCCTCGCGCCTCGGCTCCCCGCATGTACACGTGGATCTCCGAGACCGGCAGGGTGATCGAGCAGGTGAGACTCGTCCGGAAGGGCGAGTCCTCCCGCGCCCGGGGTCGGATCGTCTCCGCCGCGCACCCCGACCACCAGGCGTTCACTCTGGAGTACCAGGTCGAGATCGGATCGGACCTGGCCCCTCACCGGGTGCAGCTGACCGTGTCCACCGAGGAGTACGAGCGCACCATCGACCTGGTCCGCGATGCCGAGGGCTCCTGGCTCCTTGACGACCCTTCCGACACCCGATCCCGCGTGGGCGGCGACGGGGTGGTCGACGTGGACGTGACGTTCAGCGTGTTCTTCGCCAGCGTGATCAGCCGACGGCTCGGACTGCACTCGCAGCCCGGTTCGATCGAGCAGCGGGTGCTCTCGGTGGACTCCCTGACGCTCGACGTCACCGAGGACTCGGTCACCTTCTCCAGTGACGACGAGAAGGTCCACGGGATCACCGCCACCGCCGCCACGAGCGCGACCGTCGACCCCGACGGGTTCATCCTCGACGTCACCGGGCTCAGTCGGCGGGTCTGACCTCCCGCCCGGCGGCCCCGGCGGCGCGGAGGTCCGCGAGCCAGCCCG
>NZ_JAALEF010000142.1:0-6307 GCF_014145245.1 Dietzia sp. B44
AGGGGGCCGGGCGGGGGCACCGGGGGCAGACGGAGCAGTTCGTCGTAGACCGTGGCGTGGACCCGCGCCACGGCGGGGACATGGTCGATCTCGACCGGGGGCAGGTGTCCGCACTCGAGGATGAGACACCCGGTGCCCAGGGCCCGGTCGGTGAGGGTGTGCCGGAACCGCACGGCACTGATCCGGCGCAACGGCACGTCGACACACCGTCGCGTCGAGCCGGCCGGCCGGTAGAGCACGCGCTCGTCGGTCACCACGAGGTCGGTGCGCGCCCACCGCAGCGCGGGCCACAGGCCGAAGCGCAGGACAACGAGGAGGTAGATCCCCGCCACCATCGCCCAGGTCGCGGCCCGGTCCCCCGAGTGCACGACCTGCGTCTCGATGAACCCCCCGGCGATCCCGGCGAGACCGGCGCCGATCACCGTCACCAGTGCGGGGCGCACGAGCGCGCGCCAGTGCGGGTGGCTGTGGACGATCAGCGTCTCCCCCGGAGAGACGACCGAACGGACGAACCCCACGGGTCAGCCGCCCCACCGGCCGGCGGCCGGACGCACGTGGGTCACGTCCCCGGCGGCCACGGACAGCTCCCCGTCCGGGGTGACGACGACGAGGCGGCCCTCCCTGTCCACGCGTGCGGCCCGCCCTGTCCGTACGACGTCGCCCGGCAGTTCGACGCGGACCTCGGCCCCGACGGTCGAGCAGGCCGCCGAGTACTCGGCCATGAGCTCGTCCGAGATGGTCGATCCGCTCCCGCGTTCGCATCGACGCCACTGCTCGTGCCGGTGCGCCAGGGCCTCGAGGACCGCCCGTGCGACGACGTCACGGTCGGTCGTCCCACCGGAGAGGGCGAGGGAGGTCGCGTGCGGGACGGGCAGTTGCTCCCGCGTCAGTGTCACGTTGATCCCCACACCCACCACCAGCGCGGGAAGGCGCAACTCGAAGTCCCCCTCCGCGGGGACCGTCGTCATCTCCGAGAGGATCCCCGCGATCTTGCCCCCGTCGACGAGCACGTCGTTGGGCCACTTGAGCGTGGCGTCCACCCCGCCCGCCGCCACGAGTCCGTCCCGGATCGCGAGACCCGTGACCAGGGGCAGCCACCCGAACAGGGTGGGTGAGACCGAGCCGGGCCGCAGCAGGACACTCACCACCACCTGGGTCCGCGGAGGCGCCGTCCACGTGCGTCCGAGCCGCCCGCGTCCCGAGGCCTGGTACTCGGCCAGGAGCACACCGCGGTCCGCGGCGCCCAGTCCCGCTCGCCTCATCGCCTCGGCGTTGGTCGACCCGACCTCCTCCAGGACCTCGAGGGAGCTGTACGGCGCACCCGGCCTCTCGACCAGCTCCCGGCGGAGGGCATCGGCGTCGAGCGGGCGCGGCGATTCGGGTCCGGGGTCTGCGTGCACGACGTCCAGAGTAGGTCCGAACCCCGCCCGACGGCGGGGTCGGTGTCGGGGGAGTAGGCCGGGTCACGTCGCCACGGAGCCACCCGAGTCGTTAGAGTCTTACAACATGACGACTGCCTCAGAACCGGACGTGAGTGACGACGTCCAGACCGACGCTGCGACGCCCGACATCCACACGACCGCCGGGAAGCTGTCCGAGCTGCGTCGGCGGCTCGACGAAGCCCGTGCACCGATGGGACAGGCCGCGGTCGACAGGACGCACGACAAGGGCCTGATGACGGCCCGCGAGCGGATCGAGAACCTGCTCGATCCGGGCTCGTTCGTCGAGATCGACGCGCTCGCCCGCCACCGCGCCACGACCTTCGGCCTGGCCGAGCGTCGGCCGCTGGGCGACGGTGTCATCACCGGGTACGGCACCATCGACGGCCGGAGCGTCTGCGTCTTCTCGCAGGACGCCACCGTCTTCGGCGGCTCCCTCGGTGAGGTCTACGGCGAGAAGATCGTCAAGGTCATGGACCTGGCCCTCAAGACCGGCCGCCCGATGATCGGCATCAACCACGGCGCCGGTGCCCGCATCCAGGAGGGTGTGGTCTCGCTCGGCCTCTACGGCGAGATCTTCCACCGGAACGTCCAGGCGTCCGGCGTGATCCCCCAGGTGTCCCTGATCATGGGCCCCTCCGCCGGTGGACACGTCTACTCCCCCGCCCTCACCGACTTCACCGTGATGGTCGACAAGACCTCGCAGATGTTCGTCACCGGCCCGGACGTCATCAAAACGGTCACCGGCGAGGAGGTCACCCAGGAGGAGCTCGGCGGCGCCACCACGCACATGACCAAGTCGGGCGTCTCCCACTACACCGCGAACGACGAGCAGGACGCCCTCGACTACGTCAAGGACCTGCTGTCCTACCTGCCCAGCAACAACCGGGCCGAGGCCCCCCGGTTCCCGGTCCCGCCGACCGAGGGCGCGATCGAGGACAACCTCACCCTCGAGGACCACGAGCTGGACACGATCATCCCGGACTCCTCCAACAGCCCGTACGACATGCACGAGGTCATCTCGCACATCGTCGACGACGGCGAGTTCCTCGAGACCCAGGCGCAGTACGCCATGAACGTGATCGTCGGGTTCGGCCGGGTCGAGGGCCGCAGCGTCGGCGTGGTGGCCAATCAGCCCACCCAGTTCGCGGGCTGCCTGGACATCAAGGCCTCCGAGAAGGCCGCGCGCTTCGTCCGCACCTGCGACGCCTTCAACATCCCCATCCTGACCCTGGTCGACGTCCCCGGCTTCCTGCCGGGCACCGGCCAGGAGTTCGACGGGATCATCCGCCGCGGCGCGAAGCTGCTGTACGCCTACGGTGAGGCCACGGTCGGCAAGGTCACCGTGATCACCCGCAAGGCCTACGGCGGCGCGTACGACGTCATGGGTTCCAAGCACATGGGCGCCGACATCAACCTGGCGTGGCCGACCGCCGAGATCGCTGTCATGGGCGCCTCCGGGGCCGTCGGGTTCGTCTACCGCGAGCAGTTGAAGGCCGCCGCCGCGAACGGCGAAGACGTCGACGCGCTGCGCCTGAAGCTGCAGGCCGAGTACGAGGACACCCTCGTCAACCCGTACGTCGCCGCCGAGCGGGGTTACGTCGACGCCGTCATCCCGCCGTCGCACACCCGCCTGCAGGTGGCTCAGGCGCTCCGCCTGCTCGACCGCAAGGTCGTCGAGGTGCCCGCCAAGAAGCACGGGAACATCCCGCTGTGACCGCCGCCGAGCAGCAGCAGGACGCGGAGAACACGGCCGTGGAGAACGAGGCCACGGACGAGAAGGCCGCGGCGCCGTTCTTCCAGGTCGTGCGCGGCAACCCCACCGCGGTCGAGGTGGGCATCCTGTCCGCCGTACTGGCGACCGCGCAGGGTAACGCCGTCCACGAGGGCGAGTTCCCCACGGGCATCAAGGACGACTGGGGATCCTACGAGGACCGACTGCGGCCGCCGTTCGGGTACAACCCCACGTCGTTCCTCAACCGCCGCCAGTACTGACCCGGCCCAGCCCGGCGGCACCACAGCCGCCCCCGTCCCTGCACGCCCGCGCGCACCGAAGCACCTGCGGGAGTGCGACGCCGGGGGCGACTGTGGTCTGTCCGTACAGGCGCGTGGGCGGATGCGAACCGGCTACGCGGCAACCACACCGGACGCCCGGCCCGTAGGTTGGGGGACACCAACTCCCAGGAGGCGCCGCGTGTCCAACGAGCCCACCACCCCCGAACGCGACGACCGCGACCACGGCAGCCGCGCCGGGACCACCGAGGGCACCGCCACCCATCTGACCGACATCATCGGTCGCGCCGAGCCCTTCGAGAACCGGCCTCGGGCCTCCGTCGTGCACGAGGACGAGACCGCGAAGATCGTGGCGTTCGAGTTCGCGGAGGGTCACGAACTCGGCGACCACGCGGCCCACCACCCGATCCTCGTCCAGGTCCTGAGGGGCCGGGTGGAGTTCGGCCTGCCCGACCGCACGGTCATCCTGGTGCCCGGTGAGGTACTCCACCTCACACCGAGGCTGCGGCACTCGGTGCGCGCGCTCGAGCCCACCACGCTCACCGTCACCATGCTGCTGCCGCGGGCCTGAGGCCCTGGCTACGCTGGGTCCATGATCACGTTCGTCCTCGCCTCGGCCTCCCCGTCCCGACTGCGGATCCTCCAGCAGGCCGGCGTGGACCCGCTCATCCGACACCCGCTGGTCGACGAGGACGCCCTCCAGGCCGCGCTCCCCGCGGGCACCCCGCATGTGCGCGTGGTGGAGGAACTGGCCCGCGCCAAGGCGCAGGACGTCCTCGATCGTGAGGGCGGGGCACTCGCGGCCGAGGCCCGTGCCGCGGGTGCCGACACGCTCATCGTGGTGGGCTGCGACTCGATGCTCCTGGTCGACGGCCGGCTCGAGGGCAAGCCGCACACCTACGAGCGTGCGATGGCGCGGTGGCGCAAGATGCGCGGTCGTCACGGGGTCCTGATCACCGGCCACGCACTGATGGTCGCCGACCTCACCGGGGACGACCCCCTCGTCGTCACCCGGAGCGGGACCGACACCTCCGACACCACGGTTCACTTCGGCGCCCCGTCGGACGCCGACCTCGACGTCTACCTCCGCACCGGCGAGCCCCTCGAGTGCGCCGGCGCCTTCACCATCGAGTCGCTCGGCGGCTGGTTCATCGACCGGATCGACGGCGACCCGTCGAGCGTCATCGGACTCAGCCTTCCGCTGTTGCGGCGCCTCCTCGAGGGGGCCGGGATCCACGCGCACCAGTTGTGGCGGCCCGAGCTCCGCAGCTGAACAGCAGGTCAGAGAGGCGACGACCCGCTCGGCCCGCCCCCGTGGGGCAGCCCTTCGACCCCCAAACCCACACATGAGGGGGGCCTCTCATTAGACTGCTGGAGAATATCGGTGCCCCTACCGGGCGCACCGGTCTAAGAGACGTCCATCACCAGGAGGCCCTGAGTGCCCAGTCATGCCAGCTCTCACATCACCAAGGTCCTCGTCGCCAACCGCGGCGAGATCGCTGTACGTGTGATCCGCGCGGCGAAGGACGCCGGTCTGGCCAGCGTGGCCGTGTACGCCGAGCCCGACGCCGATGCCCTGTTCGTCAAGCTGGCCGACGAGGCCTTCGCCCTGGGAGGCACCACCTCCGCGGAGTCGTACCTGGTCTTCGACAAGATCCTCGACGCCGCCGCCAAGTCCGGGGCCGACGCCATCCACCCCGGGTACGGCTTCCTCTCCGAGAACGCCGACTTCGCGCAGGCCGTCATCGACGCCGGGCTGATCTGGATCGGCCCCCCGCCGAGCGCCATCCGCGACCTGGGCGACAAGGTCACCGCCCGCCACATCGCCGAGCGCGCCAAGGCTCCGATGGCGGCCGGCACCAAGGACCCCGTCGCCAATGCCGACGAGGTCGTGAAGTTCGCGGAGGAGTACGGCCTGCCCATCGCCATCAAGGCCGCCTTCGGTGGCGGCGGGCGCGGGATGAAGGTCGCCCACGAGATGTCCGAGGTCGCCGAGCTCTTCGACTCGGCCACCCGTGAGGCCACCGCCGCCTTCGGTCGCGGCGAGTGCTTCGTCGAGCAGTACCTCGACAAGGCGCGCCACGTCGAGGCCCAGGTCCTCGCCGACCAGCACGGCAACGTGGTCGTCGCCGGCACCCGCGACTGCTCGCTGCAGCGTCGCTTCCAGAAGCTCGTCGAGGAGGCCCCGGCCCCGTTCCTCACCGACGACCAGCGCAAGCGGATCCACGACTCCGCCAAGGCCATCTGCAAGGAGGCCGGTTACTACGGCGCCGGCACGGTCGAGTACATGGTCCAGGGCGACACGATCTCCTTCCTCGAGGTCAACACCCGCCTCCAGGTGGAGCACCCGGTCACCGAGGAGACCGCGGGCATCGACCTCGTGCTGCAGCAGTTCAAGATCGCCGAGGGTGAGGTGCTCGAGTTCACCGAGGACCCGACCCCGCGCGGCCACGCGTTCGAGTTCCGCATCAACGGCGAGGACGCCGGACGCGGTTTCCTGCCCGCCCCCGGCACGATCACGGGCTACCACGAGCCCAGCGGGCCGGGCGTCCGCGTCGACTCCGGCGTCGAGCAGGGCGACACGATCGGTGGCCAGTTCGACTCGATGCTGGCCAAGCTGATCGTGTGGGGCGAGGACCGCGACCAGGCGCTCGCGCGGTCGGCCCGTGCCCTCGCGGAGTTCACGGTCGAGGGAATGGCCACCGTCATCCCGTTCCACGCCCACGTCGTCGCCAACCCCGCCTTCGTGGGTGACGGGAAGGGCTTCGACGTCTACACCAAGTGGATCGAGGAGGAGTGGGACAACCCGATCGAGCCGTGGAGCGCCACCGGTGCCCCCGCCGACGACGACGAGC
>NZ_JAALEF010000143.1:0-4119 GCF_014145245.1 Dietzia sp. B44
TGAGCCGCTCACCGACCTCGACCGCGGGCCGTGGCTCGACGCGGTCCGGGACAGGATGCGGCAGCGGGAACGGGAGGGGGCCCGCACCGGCCCGGACCCCGGCGTCGTCGTCGCGTGTTCGGCACTGCGCCGCGCCTACCGCGACGTCCTCCGGGACGTCGACCGGCCGGTGTTCTTCGTCGAACTCGGCGCCGACCCGGAGCTCCTCGCCGCCCGCCTCGCCGCTCGACGCGGGCACTTCGCATCCCACCGGATCCTCGAATCGCAGCTGGCCACCCTGGAGTCCCTGGGCCCGGACGAGGACGGGATCACCTGCCCGATCGCGCTTCCGGTCGAGGAGATCGCCGACAGGGCCCTCGCCGCGCTCCGGAAGGACCGTCGTCGGTGAGCCGGCGGTGAGTCCGCGGTGAGTCGGCGGTGAGGTCGCACCGACCCGGTGGACCGACCACGGTCCCGCGACCGTTCCGTGGACGCCCCGGTGGTCGTACGTCAGACTGGGAGCCAGGCCGCCTGTCGACCCGACCCCGGAAGAGGACGCCAGCCTCCATGGAGCATCTCCGACACTTCGCCCAGGAGTTCCGGAAAGCCCTGAGGAACCTGTTGCCCATCGTGGCCGTGGTGGTGGCCTTCCAGCTGCTCGTCTTCCGCCGGATGCCCGAGGACCCGTTACAGCTGGTCGCCGGACTGCTGATCGTGGGGGTGGGGATCGCCCTGTTCCTCCAGGGCCTGGACCTGAGCGTGTTCCCGGTGGGCAAGAACCTCGCCAACCAGTTCACCCGCCGCGGGGCCCTGGGGCTGCTGCTCACCTTCGGCTTCGCCATCGGATTCGCCGCGGTCGTGGCCGAACCCGCCCTGATCGCGGTGGCGGAACAGGCCGAACTGATCAGCGAGGGCCGGATCGACGGGGTCGTGCTGCGGGTCGTGATCGCCGTGTCCGTGGGTCTCGTCCTGGTCCTGGGGATCCTGCGCGTGCTGCGGGGGTGGGCGGTCCACCGGATCCTCATCGGCGGCTACGTGGTGGTCCTGGTGGCCACGTTCGTGGCCCCGCCGGAGATCGTGGGCCTGGCCTTCGACTCCGGCGGGGTGACCACCAACGTCGTGACGGTGCCGCTGATCGCCGCGATCGGGATCGGGTTGGCGAACTCGATCCGGGGCCGCAGCGCCCTCACGGACGGCTTCGGCCTGGTCGCGCTGTGTGTGATGGTCCCGATGATCGGGGTGCAGCTCTACGGGATGTGGGTCTACACCTTCGGCGGTGGCGGCGGTACGCCCACCACGGGGTCGGACCAGGGCTCCACCCCGCTCTGGCTGGAGCACGTGGTGGGCCTGGCGGAGATGGTCCGCGACGTGGCGCCCATGGTGATCGTCGTCCTGTTCTTCCAGTACGTCGCGCTGCGCCGCAAGCTGTCCCACCCGCTGCGCGTGGCCGTGGGGTTCGTCATGGTCCTGGTGGGGCTCTACGCCTTCGTGGTGGGCCTGAAGATGGGGCTCTTCCCGCTGGGCACGCAGATGGCCGAGCAGCTCATCGACCGCGGCGTGCCGGCGCTGATCCTGCTGTTCGCCCTGCTCATCGGGTTCGCCACCACCATGGCCGAGCCGGCGCTGGTGGCCATCGCCGACCAGGCCGAGAACATCTCGCCGGCCGGGATCAACGCCACCGCCATCCGCCTGGTCGTGGCCACGGGGGTGGCGGTCGGAATCGCGCTGGGGGTGTACCGCATCCTGTCCGGCGGGCCGCTGCACTACTTCATCATGGTCTCCTATGCCGTGGTCATCGTCCTGGTTGTCCTGGCCCCGAAGTACATCGTCGCCCTGGCCTTCGACCTCGGCGGGGTCACCACGTCCGAGGTCACCGTGCCGCTGGTCACCGCCCTGGGCATCGGACTGGCCAGCGCCATCGACGGCCGCAGCGCGCTGCTCGACGGCTTCGGCCTCATCGCCTTCGCCTCGATCTTCCCGATCATCTCCGTCCTGCTCTATGCCATCGCCCTCGAGAAAGTCCCCCGACTGCGGAAGGAATCGACATGAAATTCACGGCCGTCGTAGTGATCGCCCCCCCGGAACTGGAGGACACCGCCATCGAGGTCGCGCAACGTGCCGGGGCGACCGGGGTGACGATCCTGGAGGGCAAGGGCATCGGTGCGCAGCAGAAGAAGACCTTCTTCGGCCTGACGTTCGAGGGCTCCCAGTCGGTCCTGCTCATGGTCGTGGGCACCCACCTGGCCACCCCGATCCTCAAATCCCTGCACGAGATCCTGGTCGACGGGGACAACTCCCACGGCATCGCCTTCAACGTCCCCATCGAGCACCTCACCGGGATCGACCCCCGGCAGCTGGTGAAGTTCGAGGAGTACATGCGCCGGGAGAACACCTGAGCCACGCCCACCCGCTCCCCCGCGCACGCCCCACCCCGCCCGTACAACCCAGGAGGACCCCCAATGCTCACCGTCCAACAGGTCATGGTGCCCGAGGTGATCACCATCTCCCCCTACGCCACCCTGCGCGAGGCGCTGTCGATGATGCGTTCCCACAGGGTCAAGAGCCTCGTGGTCGACCGCCAGCACCCCCACGATGCTTACGGTCTGCTCAGCTACAACGAGCTGCTGCGCGCCATCGTCGTCGAGGAGGGCGACGTGGACCTGCTCAACGTCTACGACGCCGCCGTCAAGCCCGCCATCACCGTGGGAGAGGACCTGTCGGTGAACCAGGCCGCGGCCATGATGAGCCGGTTCCACCTCAACCGCCTGGTCGTGGTCCGCGGCAACGACCTCATCGGTCTGCTCACGATGAACGACATCCTCGCCCGGCTGATCGACGAGCTCGACTGAACCGCGATCTGTGCGGTGCGCCCGGGGAGACTTGAACTCCCACGTCCGTAGACACTGGAACCTAAATCCAGCGCGTCTGCCAATTCCGCCACGGGCGCCCGCCCGGGGGTGCCGGGCGAGGTGAGCTTACCGCGCCGTCGGCGGTATCGTGGAGGGGTGTCCGACACCCTGAGCGACCGCACGGTCGGAGGCGACCCCGCCTCCGGTCCGCCGGTCTCGACCAAGGTCAGGCACCGCCCCTCGTGGATCGCGTTCGTCGTCCTGGGTTCGATCTTCTGCCTGGGGATGGGGTTCTGGCAGCTCGCCCGCTACCAGGAGGCCACGGGGACGGTGCAGAACCTCGGCTACACCTTCATGTGGCCGTTCCTGGCGGGGTTCCTGGTCTACGCGTACCTGAAGTACGTGCGACTGGAAGCCGACGAGGCCGAGTCGGCCCTCCCCGCGGCCGGTGTCGACGGGGATGAGGGTGACGACGACGAGGTCGACGGCCACCCCGACGCTCCGCCCCTGCGCCGGGGTTCGCGCAGGCAGGAGATCGTCACGGAGATCCCCGCGGATCTTCTGCCCCGGCGTCCCGCCGCGGAGGCCCGGACCGGAGATGAGGCCCTGGACGCCTACAACTCATACCTCGCCGAGCTGGCCCGTCAGGACGCGGCCGCCGGCGACCGTCACCAGGAGAGACACACCACATGACCGTCGCAGCCACCCCGGAGACCGACGACCGCAAGCCGGATCCCGACGGCAAGGTCCGCGGGGCGCTCGCCCGGTACCGCGTCCTGGCCTGGATCACCGGCGTGTGGCTGCTGGTCCTCACGGTCGAGATGATCTACAAGTACCTGATCCTGGAGAACTCCTCGGACGCTCCCGACTGGTTCACCTACATCGGACAGGCCCACGGTGTCTTCTACATCTTCTACCTGTTCATGACCCTCGACCTGGCGATCAAGGCCCGGTGGCCCGCCTCCCGCACCCTGCTGACCGCCCTGGCCGGGACGGTCCCGTTCCTGTCGTTCTGGTTCGAGCACAAGCGGACCCGGGACGTCCGGGCCGAATACGCGGTCTGAACCGGCGCCGATCCGAGCCGGTCAGTCCGTCCGGCTGCGCTCGGCGAGCTCCCGGAGCGCCGGCACGAGCGCCCGCAGGGCCCGGCCGCGGTGGGAGTCGGCGTCCTTCTCCCCCGGTGTGAGTTCCGCCGCGGAGCGGTCCGACCCCTCGGGCAGGAACAGCGGGTCGTAGCCGAACCCGCCCTCGCCGCGCGGATCCCGGAGCACGTGTCCGGCCCACCGCCCCT
>NZ_JAALEF010000144.1:0-2275 GCF_014145245.1 Dietzia sp. B44
GTAGGTCACCGCCGAACACAACTTCACACGAGAGCCCCCGGATCGCATCACGCGACCCGGGGGCTCTCGTCATACCACCCCACCTTCACCGGCCACCGCGCCCCACACCCGCCCCGCAAGGCCGGAGTCACGTAGTCCCTTCACGGAGACCACCGCACCCCGGCTGTCGGTGAGCGGGACACGCCAGTTGGGGTACTCCTCGGACGTCCCCGGCATGTTGACCGGCCGGCGATCTCCAGCCAGGTCGGCGACGGACACGGCGTACAGGAGAGAGGGCGCCGCGGACAGGAAGGCGTGGAGCGCCACCACCAGGTCTTCCGGGCTGTCGCCCTCGAGGAGACCGCGCTGCCTGACCGCCTCGGTGTAGGAACGGATCTCGGCCGCGGCATCGAGGCGCTCCTGCTCCGCATCGCCCGTCAGCTGGCCCAGCTCCTCGCGGACGTCGACGTGGACGAGATCGACATAACCTGCAGTCGGGGGGAGGTCGTGGGTCGTCACCGAGGCCATGCACAGTCGCCGGTAGTCCTCCGGAGGCGTCGGCCGGCCATCCTCCTGCTCGAACCACATCACCGAGGTTCCCATGACTCCTCGCTCGGACAGTTCCTCCCGAACCCCCGGTGCGACGGTCCCCAGGTCCTCTCCCACGACCACGGCTCCGGCACGTGACGCCTCCAGAGCGAGGACCCCGATCATCGCCTCGTGGTCGTAGCGCACATAGGTTCCCTCGGTGGGCGCGAGTCCCGACGGTATCCACCAGAGTCGGAAGAGCCCGAGGATGTGGTCGATCCGGATCCCTCCCGAGTCCCGCAGCGCAGCGCGCACGATGTCCCGGAACGGTCGGTAGCCATCCTCGGCGAGCGCGTCCGGTCGCAGCGGGGGTTGAGACCAGTCCTGGCCCAGCTGGTTGTAGGCGTCCGGCGGCGCGCCCACGGTGACCCCGCGTGCCAGTGAGCGGTGGAGGGCCCAGGCGTCGGCGCCGGTGGGATGAACCCCGACGGCGAGGTCGTGCAGGATGCCCAGACGCATCCCCGCCGACAGGGCCGCCCTCTGCGCCCCTGCACGCTGTTGAGCGACCTGCCACTGCAACCACTGGTGGAAACGGACCTCCTCCGCGTGGTCGTGCGCGTAGCGCGCCACCGCGTCGGAGTCCGGATCCCGGAGATCCTCGGGCCACCGCGACCAGTCCGGGCCCGCCTCGGCCGCCAGCGCGCACCACGTGGCGAAGCGATGGAGACCGGGTTCCTGTTCGACGACGAAGGCGTCGAACTCCCGTGCCCGATCATCCGACAGGGGAGCCGAGAACACCATCCGCAGCGCATCGAGCTTGGCACTCCAGGAGGAGTCGCGGTCGATGGTGTCCCGGGAGTTGTGCGGGTGCTGTGACTGCGCGAGATCATCGATCCTCCGCCTGTCCTCATCCGGCAGGGCGGTGTACTCCGGAATCTGCTCGGGACGGAGATACAGAGGCGAGGCGAACCTACGCGTGGTGGGTAGGTACGGGGACGGCTCCACCGGCGGGAACGGCTCCCCGGCGTGCATCGGGTTGACCAGGACGAAGTCGGCTCCGAGGTCCCGGCCCGCCCAGCCGGCGAGGTCGGCCAGATCGGCCAGGTCCCCGACCCCCCACGATTGCTCGGACCGGACCTGGTAGATCTGCGCGGCCAGACCGGCCGCGCGGCGTCGCGTGAGGTCCGCGGGAACCGGTATCGATTGCGGGGCCACCAGCAGGGTGGACTCGACCGTCCGGGATCCGGGAGCTGACGGTTCGGAGACCACGGCGACGAGCCGATGCCATCCGAGGGGGAGGGAGGCGGGGAGGTCGAGGCCGACGCGGTCAACGAGCACGCCGTCGACCTCCATCGACTCGGCAGGGGTGTCGGGGAGCTCCACATCGAGCGGTGCGGCCGAGTCCTCGAGATGGGCCGACAGCGTCACCGTGGCACCGCGTGGGACATGAACCGCGCACCTGGCGCCCGCCCCCCGCCTCGCCACTATCGTCGGTGGGAGCACCCGCCGCCACGGCCGCAGACGATTCTCCTCGAGGGCCTCACGGGCCGTGGTGCCGCTCTCGTCGTCGTCATCGCCGGCCCGGACGCCCATCGCGGCCAGAACCGCGCGCAGGGTCCGGGCGGTGATGTCCTGTCGGACTCCGCGCGCATCGGTGTAGCTCGTGGCGACCCCACACCTCTCGGCGAGCTCGACCAGGGCGGGGGGTACGGCGTCGGTCACGGTCACGGGGGTCCTCGCGTCGGGTCGGGCGGCGCCCCTGCCGGGG
>NZ_JAALEF010000144.1:2305-7454 GCF_014145245.1 Dietzia sp. B44
GGACAGTCACGGTCCACTGTGCCACCGGAGCGCCCGGGGTGCGGGTCGACAAAAACGGACCGCACTCCGCGCGCGGTGGGTGGACAACGTAACCTGAGTTCGAACACGTATCAGTTCCGCCCAGAGAAAGGCCGTGGACAACCCATGACCGAGGCATTCATCTACGACGCCATCCGGACTCCGCGAGGCAAGGGCAAGCCTGGCGGCGCTCTGCACGGGGTCAAGCCGATCGACCTGGTCGTCGGTCTCATCGAAGAAATGCGGCGTCGGTTCCCCGACCTCGACGAGAACCGGATCTCGGACATCATCTACGGAATCGTCACCCCCCTGGGTGACCAGGGCATGGATCTGCCGCGCATCGCCGCGCTGGCCGCCAAGATGCCCGACACCGTGGCCGGCGTGCAGATCAACCGCTTCTGCGCATCCGGCCTGACCACGATCAACATGGCCGCCCAGAAGATCCGCTCCGGATGGGACGAGGTCGTCCTCGCCGGCGGCGTCGAGTCCATGTCGCGTGTCCCGATGGGCACCGACGGCGGGGCCTGGGCCCTGGACCCGGCCACCAACTACGACACGTACTTCTCCCCGCAGGGGATCGGTGCCGACCTCATCGCCACCCTCGAGGGCTTCACCCGCGAGGACGTGGACCGCTACGCCGAGCGCTCGCAGCGGCTCGCCGCCCAGGCGTGGGAGGAGGGCCGGTTCGCCAAGTCGGTCGTCCCAGTCAAGGACATCAACGGCGTCACCATTCTCGACCACGACGAGCACATGCGTCCGGGCACCACCGTCGAGAAGCTGGCCGGCCTCACGCCGTCGTTCGCCATGGTCGGCGACATGGGTGGCTTCGACGCCGTCGCGCTGCAGAAGTACCACTGGGTCGAGGAGATCAACCACGTCCACCACGGTGGCAACTCGTCCGGCATCGTCGACGGCGCCGCGCTCGTGGTGGTCGGTTCGGAGAAGGCCGGCAAGGAGATGAACATGACGCCGCGCGCCCGTGTCGTGGCCGCGGCCACCTCCGGCGCCGACACCACCATCATGCTCACCGGCCCGACCCCGGCAGCGAAGAAGGCTCTCGAGATCGCCGGCCTCACCCCTGACGACATCGATCTCTGGGAGCTCAACGAGGCCTTCGCCTCCGTCGTCCTGCGGTTCCAGAAGGACATGAACATCCCCGACGAGAAGCTCAACGTCAACGGCGGGGCGATCGCCATGGGCCACCCCCTCGGTGCGACCGGCGCCATGATCACCGGCACCGTGCTCGACGAGCTCGAGCGGACCGGCGGCAAGCGCGCCCTCATCACGCTCTGCGTGGGCGGCGGCATGGGAGTCGCCACCATCATCGAGCGCGTCTGATCCGCACCACCGACACCACAGCCTTGAGGAGTAGAGAACCAGTGAGCGAAAACATGTTCCGGTGGGAGCAGGACGGCGACGGCATCGTCACCCTCACCATGGATGACCCCGACCACGGCGCGAACACCATGAACGCCCGTTTCATCGACGACTTCTCGGAGACCGTCGGCCGCATCGAGGCCGAGAAGGACTCCATCAAGGGCGTCGTCCTGACCTCCGCCAAGAAGAGCTTCTTCGGTGGCGGCGACCTCAAGTCCATGATCACGGCGGGCCCCGAGGACGCCGAGCAGCTGTTCGAGCGGTCCATGGAGATCAAGGGCCGGATGCGCGCCCTCGAGACCCTCGGGGTCCCGGTCGTGGCCGCCATCAACGGTGCCGCCCTGGGTGGCGGCCTCGAGCTCGCGCTCGCGTGCCACCACCGCGTCATGGCCGACGCCCGCGGCGCCAAGGTCGGCCTGCCCGAGGTCACCCTCGGTCTGCTGCCGGGTGGCGGCGGGATCGTCCGGACCGTCCGCATGTTCGGCCTGGCCCAGGCCGTGCCCAACATCCTCATGTCCGGTCGGTCCTTCGCGCCGGCCAAGGCGCTCGAGGCCGGCCTCGTCGACGAGGTCGTGGCCCCCGAGCAGTTGATCGACGCCGCCAAGGCGTGGATCGGCACCGAGCCCGAGGCCACCCAGCCGTGGGACCGCAAGGGGTGGAAGCTCCCCGGCGGCACGATCAAGGACCCCGCACTGGCCGGCGTCCTGCCGTCCTTCCCCGCGAACATGCGCAAGCAGACCAAGGGCGCGCCCTCCCCGGCGCCGCGTGCCATCATGGCCGCGGCCGTCGAGGGCTCGCAGGTGGACTTCGCCACCGCGGAGAAGATCGAGGCGCGCTACTTCGTCTCGCTGGTGACCGGCGTCGTGGCCAAGAACATGATCCAGGCCTTCTTCTTCGACATGCAGCACTGCTCCTCGGGGGGAGCGCGGCCCAAGGCCGCCGACGGTTCGGAGATCCCCCGGACGCAGTTCACCAAGGTCGGAGTCCTGGGAGCCGGCATGATGGGCGCGGGCATCGCCTACGTCTGCGCCAAGGCCGGCATCGAGGTCGTGCTCAAGGATGTCGAGCAGGCCTCCGCCGACAAGGGCAAGGCGTACTCCGAGAGCATCGAGGCCAAGGCGCTCGAGCGTGGGCGCACCACCCAGGAGAAGTCCGACGCACTGCTCGCCCGCATCACACCCACGACGGACCCGCAGGCCCTCGCCGGCTGCGACCTCGTGATCGAGGCCGTCTTCGAGTCCCCGGACCTGAAGCGGAAGGTCTTCCAGGAGATCGAGGACATCGTCGCCCCCGACGCGTTGCTCGGTTCCAACACCTCCACCCTGCCCATCACCGACCTCGCGACCGGCGTCAAGCGGCCCGAGGACTTCATCGGCCTGCACTTCTTCTCCCCGGTCGACAAGATGCAGCTCGTGGAGATCATCTCGGGCGAGAAGACCACGCCCGAGACGCTGGCCAAGGCGATCGACCTCACCCTGCAGATCCGCAAGATCCCGATCGTGGTCAACGACTCCCGTGGCTTCTACACCTCGCGCGTGATCGGCACGTTCGTCAACGAGGCCATCGGGATGCTGGCCGAGGGCATCGAGCCCTCGACCATCGAGCAGGCCGGTCGCATCGCCGGATACCCGGCGGCGCCGCTGCAGTTGTCCGACGAGCTGAACCTCAACCTGATGGTCAAGATCCGTCAGGCCACCCGCGAGGCGGCGGAGGCCGCCGGGCAGGAGTTCGTGCCCGACGCGGTCGACCGGGTGATCCTCAAGATGGTCGAGGAGCTGGAGCGTTCCGGCCGTGCCGCCGGCGCAGGCTTCTACGAGTACGCCGACGGTAAGCGCGCCGGCCTCTGGCCGGGCCTGCGGGAGGCGTTCGACACCTCCCCGGAGAACGCGCCCCCGCTGCAGGACCTGGTGGACCGCATGCTGTTCGCCGAGGTGCTCGAGACGCAGAAGTGTGTGGACGAGAGCGTGATCGTCGACGACGCCGACGCCAACATCGGGTCCATCATCGGCATCGGGTTCCCGGCGTGGACGGGCGGGACCCGCCAGTACGCCAAGAACTACGCCGCACCCGGCGAGCACGTCGCCTCGGGCTACAAGGGTTTCGTCGCCCGAGCCGAGGAACTGGCCGCCAAGTACGGCGAGCGCTTCGCGCCCACCGAGTCGTTGAAGAAGGCGGCTGCCGAGCAGAACTGAACAGGCCACCGGCCGAGCGGTCCGCTCGACACGCGGTAGAGGCGGCCGCCCCCGGGAACCCCCGGGGCGGCCGCCTTTCGTCGTTCCGCCGCGAACGTAGGCACGGTCTTAGAGTTCTCAGTCCCGGATGGGCGCGGATCTGGGGATCGGAGTCGAGCGCGGATATCGCCGTACGCTGGGAATACGGTGTTTAGGTAAGCCTTCCCATGCAAAGGTTAGGCTCGCCTTGGTTACAGTGCTATCGTTGCCGAATGTTCAGACAGCGCTCAGGCTCGCTCCCGCTGGCCGTCGCCGCCATCCTGGCTCTCACGCTGACCTCGTGCGGGGTCGCGACCGGGCTCGGCGGCGACCCCGAGACGATCTCCGGGATCCCTCTGGCGTCCGAGGTCTCGGCGACCGCGGACCCGCGATCCTTCGCCGGCGAGCTCTCGCTGGAGTTGGTCGACGACCCGGTCGACCCCGTCACGACCGACCCGGTTCCGCAGCTGCCGGCCGTGGTCACGGACAACCAGGGAACCGTCGTCGAGGTCGCGGACGTCTCCCGGATCCTGCCCCTGGACGTCTACGGGACGCTCTCCCGCATCGTCTTCGAACTCGGGCTGGGGGACAACGTGATCGGCCGCGACGTCTCGTCGGCCTTCCCCGAGATCTCCGATCGGCCCCTGGTGACGCAGGACGGGCATCAGCTCAACGCCGAGGCCATCCTCGCGCTCGACCCCAGTGTGATCATCACGGACACCTCGCTCGGTCCGTGGGACGTGATCCTGCAGCTCCGTGACGCAGGGATCCCCGTCGTCGTCGTCGACTCCCACCGGTCCCCGGACAACGTCGAGGCACTGACCCACTCCGTCGCCGACGGGCTCGGCGTGCCCGAGCTGGGGCGCGAACTGGGGGAGCGCACCCGCGCGAAGATCGTGGAAACCGAGGAGTCGATCGCCTCGATCGTGCCGGGGTCCGAGACCGCGCGGCTACGCACGGTCTTCCTCTACGCCCGTGGATCCGCCGGCGTCTACTACATGTTCGGCCAGGACAGCGGCGCGGACGAGTTGATCACCGCGGCCGGCGGATACGACGTGTCGACCGAGGTCGGGTGGAAGGGCGCCAAGCCGGCGAACGACGAGGGGCTCATCGCGGCTCAACCGGACGTCATCGTCATGATGAGCAAGGGGCTCGAGTCCGTCGGTGGCGTCGACGGCCTTCTCGAGAAGTTCCCGGCCCTGGCCCAGACGCCGGCCGGCGCGAACCAGCGGGTCGTCGCGATGAACGACGACCTCGTGCTGTCGTTCGGCACCAGGACCCCCGCCGTGCTCAACGCGCTGGCGGTGGCCCTCTACGCCCCCGACGCGCTGTGACGCTCACAGCGGATCGCCGCGAGCGGGCCGTGCAACCCTCACCCGGTTCCCGAACCGCACGGACGGCCGGCGGGACCCACCGCCTGCTGACCGGTGGCCTTCTGGTCGCCGGGCTGGCGGCTGCACTCGGTGTCCTGGCCGTGGTGGCCGCGGCCTCGGGGCAGCTGTCCATACCGGCGCCGGAGGTCGCGTCCGGCTTCCTCCGCGGTC
>NZ_JAALEF010000145.1:0-3716 GCF_014145245.1 Dietzia sp. B44
CCCGAGCTCGCGGACGGCCTCGGCGATCCGGGCGATGTGGGGATCGCCGTCCTGGGCCCCGGAGGCGATCGCCACCCGCGCGCCCCCCAGTGGCCGGAACCGACCGCCCGCGACCTTGGCGCCGGCGCGGACCAGGACCGGCTTGCCGTCGAGGACCTGGATGCAGTTCATCCCCAGGGAGTGGCGACCGGGGAGCGGCACCCCCAGGCGGGTGTCGAGCTTCAGGTCGATGCCACCGGCCCCCGAGGACCCCACGGCTCCGAGACGGGCGTCGTCCAGGGCTCCACCGGCCGTCCCGACCATGTCGCCCTTCCACTTGGGAAAGCCCCAGAGTTCGTTGCCCGCCGCGAGCGTGAAGTCCTGGTCGACCGGCAGCTCGTGGATGTGCTGCTGGACACCGACCCCCGGCACCTTGACCTGGAATGCCAACCCCACCTCGTGATATCCACCGAGGACGTTGCCCGGGACGTCGTGGTACCGGACGTGGATCATCGTGACCGGCGTACGACCACCCGGGAGGGACACCGGCTCGGCCCCCGCGGAATCCAGGATCGCGGACTGGGGCCCGGCGGCGATGAGCCGACGGGCGACGGCCGTCCGCGACAGGAACGCGGCGCCCGATATCGAGGCGGAGACGACGGGGACCGGGAACGTGATCTGACGGCCCGCGACGACGCGGGTGGTGGGAGAACTCATGCCCCGACGTTAGCCGCTGCGGTAACAGGTTTCAGCATATTTCGGGGCTAACGTCCCGGGGTCAACCACGGATAGACCAGGTAGAGACGGGCACACGGTCCGCCCACGCGGCACAGACCGCGTCGACACCCACCGGGAGGCACACCATGTTGAAGGCACTCGCCGACTTCTTCGCCCAGTTCGATTTCACCGTCGGTTCGTCCGCCGCGATCAACGGCTTCATCTCCGGCTCCACCGCCGCCCTCGAGCAGTCGTTCGGATTCGAGAGCTCGATCGGACAGCTCGCCGTGAGCAGCATCGGCCGGGTCGGCCCCGTCGAGAACGGCGCCTGACCCGACTCCACCGACACCGGAGAACCCCCGGTCACCCCCTCGGGTGGTCGGGGCGATCCGCGTCTCGGGTGGGGTCCGACAGGTCGTCGGGCGGCGCGGCTGCCAGCTGACCACTCGACTTGCCCTTGTACCGGGGCCGCAGCAGATTCGCGGGGGACAGGATGTCGTCGACCTCCTCCGCCGAGAGCAGGCCCATCTCCAGCACGACCTCGCGGACGCCACGGCCCGAGCGCGCGCACTCACGGCCCACCAGGTCGCCGTTGTGGTGACCGATCACGGGATTCAGATAGGTGACGATGCCGATCGAATCCATGACGTTGCGGCGGGCCACCTCGACGTTGGCCGTGATACCCCGCACGCACTTCTCCGTGAGCGTCTCGATCGCCTTGGTGAGCAGGGAGATCGACTCGAACATCGCCTGCGCGATCACGGGCTCCATCACGTTGAGCTGCAACTGCCCCGCCTCGGCCGCCATCGTCACCGTGACGTCGTTGCCGATCACCTTGAAGCAGACCTGGTTGACCACCTCGGGGATCACCGGGTTCACCTTGGCCGGCATGATCGACGACCCCGCCTGGAGCTCGGGGAGGTTGATCTCGTTGAATCCCGCGCGCGGGCCGGAGGAGAGCAGACGCAGGTCGTTGCAGATCTTGGACACCTTGGACGCGGTCCGCTTGAGAGCGGCGTGGACGTTGACGTAGTCGCCGGTGTCGCTGGTCGCCTCGATGAGGTTCATGGCCCCGGTGACCGGCAGACCGGTCACGACCCGCAGGTGCTCGACCACCGCACGGCGGTAGTCGGGCGGTGTGTTGACGCCGGTACCGATGGCCGTGGCGCCGAGGTTCACGTCGAGCAGCATCCGGGCCGCCGCGCCGAGGACGTGGAGTTCCTCGTCGAGGGTCACCGCGAATCCACCGAACTCCTGGCCCATGGACATGGGAACGGCGTCCTGCAACTGCGTCCGGCCCATCTTGAGGACCTCGCGGAACTCCTCCGACTTGTCGTAGCAGGCCTCCCGCAACGCGACGATCGCCGGCTCGAGCCGCTCGAGGGAGTGCCACAGGGCGATCCGGAAACCGGTCGGGTAGGCGTCGTTGGTGGACTGCGACCGGTTGACGTCGTCGTTCGGACTGATGACGTCGTAGGCGCCCTTGGGGTGACCGGTCCGCTCCAGCGCGAGGTTGGCCACCACCTCGTTGGTGTTCATGTTGACCGAGGTGCCGGCCCCGCCCTGATAGACGCACGAGGGGAACTGGTCCATGCAGCGGCCGTCCAGCAGGATCTCGTCGCACGCACCGACGATGGCCTCGGCGATGTCCGGGTCCAGGACTCCCATCTCGAGGTTCGCCAGCGCGGCGGCCTTCTTGACCATGACCATCCCGCGGATGAAGTCCGGGATGTCGCTGATGGTCTTCGAATCGATGGGGAAGTTCTCGACGGCGCGCACGGTGTGGATCCCGTAATAGGCGTCAGCCGGGACCGCCTTCTCACCGAGCAGGTCTCGTTCCACACGGGTCTGGGTCATACGTCCTCCGCTGATCGGGTCGACACGATCCACAGTAGACACGGCCCGCGGTCGGCGCGCGGTGTCACGGTTCGCGGGGATCCCCCGCCGCCGCGCGACCTTGCCTAGGGTGTGGGCATGTCGCGAACGACGACCTCCCGCCGCAGCCGGACCCTGTCCGCGGCGAAGGACGTCCTCCGGCCGCTGACCCCCTCGGACGGGGTCCTGGGCAGCATCGTCGACAGGGGCCAGGTGCCCCTGCCGCGCGGGACCTGGGCGGTGTTCGGCGTCGCGTTCGCCGGGTTCGCGCTACCCGTCATCGGGTTCGTCGAACTGGCCGAGCGGATCAGTTCCGGTGCCAAGCTGCCCTTCGACCGGCCCGTCATGCTGTGGTTGCGCAGGCGACACACCCCGCGCAACACCCGGATCGTCAGGGCGGTCACCGAACTCGGCGGGGTCACCGCCGTCCCGGTCTTCGCGCTCGCCGCCGCGGGTTACCTGGCCTACGTGCGGGGCAGCCGCCGACCGGCCGCGTTGCTCACGGTCTCCCTCGTCGGGTCCACCGTCATCAACTCGGTCCTCAAACTGATGTACCGGCGGGACCGCCCCACCTTCTTCACCCACATCGTCGAGGAGAAGAGCTACTCGTTCCCCAGTGGGCACGCCATGGCGAGTGCGGCGCTCGCCGGCTGCGCCTGCGTGCTCGCGTGGCCGACCGGGTGGCGCTACCCGGTGATCGCCGGGTCCAGCGCCTACGTCCCCGCGGTCGGCGTGACCCGCATGTACCTCGGCGTGCATTTTCCCAGCGACGTCCTCGCCGGCTGGTGCGTGAGCCTGGCCTGGGTGGGCGAGGTGGCCACGATCATGTGGCTCGTCGACCGCCTCGACTACTCCCCTCCGCTGCTCTCGCGTCCGGAGTCGTGATGGGCACCCACGCCCGGATCGTCCTGCACCACGGGGTCATCACCCGACTTCCGGCGGACGCGGTGGTCGACGCCGCCGCCCTGCGCCTGGCCCGGTCCCTTGTCGACTGAGGCGACCCCGCGAGCCGGCGCGGGACCGTCGAACGACGCGACCGCCGCCCCGGCAGTGGTCCTGACCGAGGTCTTCGCCCCGTGGGTGGTGCTCACAGCCGGCTCGCTCCACCTCGGCCACCGGGTGGGCTCGACCGGCTGGGGGGCGGA
>NZ_JAALEF010000146.1:0-15505 GCF_014145245.1 Dietzia sp. B44
CCGACGTGATCGACCTGCTGGAGCACGCGTACCCGCCGCGGTTGGCCGAGTCCTGGGACCGTGTCGGTCTGGTCGCGGGCGACCCGTCCGCACAGGTCGGGACGGTCGTGGTGGCCGTCGACGCCACCGACGCGGTGGTCGACCACGCGCTCGCCCTGGGTGCCGATCTGCTCCTGGTCCACCACCCGCCCCTGCTGCGGGGGGTGCACTCGATCGCCGCCGACACCCCCAAGGGCCGCCTGCTGCACCGTCTGGTCCTGGGCGGCTGCGCCCTGTACGCCGCCCACACCAACGCCGACTCCGCGCGGCCCGGCGTCAACGACGCGCTCGCCGAGACGCTGGGTCTGAGCCCCGGCAGGCCGCTCGTCCCGACCGGTGACGGCACCGTCGACAGATGGGTGGTGACGGTTCCCGACGACGACGTCGAGGACCTCCTCCACGCGGTCTTCGCCGCCGGGGCCGGTCGGATGAGCGGGTACACCGAGTGCTCGTTCTCCGTGCCGGGCACCGGTCGCTTCCGCCCCGGCGACGGTACGGACCCGACGATCGGCGTGATCGGCGAGCCGGAGCGGGTCTCCGAGACGCGGGTCGAGTTCGTGGCGCCACCCGAACTGAGATCCGAGGTCCGCCGGGCGGTCACGGCCGCGCACCCGTACGAGGTCCCCGCCATGGACGTGCTGATCAACCACGCGGGGCCCGGCCCGGGCCCCGAGGACACCGGTCTCGGTCGCGTCTGCGACCTGGCGGAGCCGGTGTCGCTCGCGGAGTTCACCGCTCTCGTGGGTGCCCGGCTGCCGCGGACACGGTGGGGGGTCCGTGCCGCCGGTGACCCGCACACGGAGATCAGGAGGGTCGCGCTGTGCGGGGGTTCGGGCGATTCCCTGCTGGGTGCGGCACGGGCCGCGGGGGCGGATGTGTACCTCACCGGCGACCTGCGTCACCACGTGGTCGACGAACACCTCAGGGAGGGCGGACCGGCCCTGGTGGACGCCGCGCACTGGGCGCTCGAGTTCCCGTGGTGTGCGCAGGCCGCGGCCCTGGTGGAGGAGGGGGTCGGGGTGGCGGCGACGGTGTGCGACCTGCGCACCGACCCGTGGACGGTGGCGTCGGGGGGAGAGGGCGACGGGCGGTAGTCTTGGCCCTCATGAAGGCCGATCCCACCGTCCAGCGTCGACTCGTCGACATCGCCGAGCTCGACCTGCGCCTGGGCTCCCTCGCGCACCGGCGGAGATCACTCCCGGAACAGGGTGTCCTGGACACGCTCGAGGCCGAGCGGCGTGCGGCCGTGGAGTCCGCGGCGCGGGCCCGGATCCACGTGGAGGATCTGGACCGGGCGATCGCCAAGCTGAGCTCGGATCTCGACGCCGTGCGCAGGCGCCGCGCGAACGACGCCGACCTGCTGGCGGCCGGGGGGTTGTCCGACCGGCAGTCCACCGAGCTCGAGTACGAGCTCGGGTCGCTCCACCGCCGCGAGGAGAATCTCGTGGCCGAGCTCTCCGAACTGACCGAGCGCCACGAGGCCGTGGTCGCCGACGTCCGCCACTCCGGGGCGATCATCACCGACCTCGACGCCCGGCTGGGCATGGCCACCACCGTCCGCGACACCGCCCTCGCCGAGCTCGAGGACTCCGTGACCGTCACGACCGCCGAACGGGCCCGCCAGGCCGAGGACCTGCCCCCCGATCTCCTCGACCTCTATTCCCGTAGTGCCGCGGAGGCGGGCGTGGGAGCGGCGATCCTCAACGGCGGCCGGTGCTCGGCGTGCGCGATGGATCTCGACCGCACTACGGTGTCCGCGTTCCGGACCGCTCCCGCCGACGAGGTCCTGACCTGCCCGGAGTGCGGCGTGATCGTGGTCCGCACGGACAACTCGTGAGCGGCGGTCCGGGCTGGACGGGGGCCGCCGGGAGGCCCACCCGGATCGTGCTCGCCCGCCACGGCCAGACCCCGCTCTCGGTGGACCGTCGCTATTCCGGCCAGGGCGACCCCGACCTCACCGACCTGGGGGTCGTGCAGGCCGAACGGACCGCCGACCGCCTGGCGCGCATCCCGGAGCTGTCCGCCGTGGTCTCGTCCCCCCTGCGCAGGTGTCTGGGCACGGCCGAGCGCGCCGCCGAGGCGGCGGGGGTCCCACTGGTGGTCGCGGACGACCTCATCGAGACCGACTTCGGGCAGTGGGAGGGCCTGACCTTCTCCGAGGCCGCCGAGCAGGACCCCGAACTGCACGCACGCTGGATGTCGGACACCGCCGTGCCTCCACCCGGGGGCGAGAGCTTCGCCGTGGTCCGCGCCCGGGTCGAGCGGGGCCTGCGCCGGATCGTCGAGGAGAGCCCGGGCGGCGTGGTGGCGGTGGTCAGCCACGTCACCCCCATCAAGATGGCGATCCGCGCCGCTCTGGATGCCGGCGACGAGCTTCTCTTCCGGCTCCACCTGGATCTGGCCTCGGTGTCGGACGTGCGCTTCTACCCGGACGGGCCGACGTCGGTGCACCTGGTGAACGACACCTCGCACCTGGACTAGACTCCCCAGGGCGAACGAGTCGGCCGGACGGCCGCGGGCGGGGGAACCGGCGCCATCAGGCGGCAGGGCCCCGGTCCGAGGAAAGTCCGGACTCCACAGAGCAGGGTGGTTGTTAACGGCAACCCGGGGTGACCCGCGGGATGAGTGCCACAGAAAACAGACCGCCGCGCTCGCGAGCGCGGTAAGGGTGAAACGGTGCGGTAAGAGCGCACCAGCGCCCCGGGTGACCGGGGCGGCTCGGTAAACCCCACCCGGAGCAAGGTCGAAGGCCGCACCGCCCGCGGTGCGGCTGCGCGGATGGAGTGCAGCGATGCACGGAAGGGCTGCTCGCCCGAGTCCGCGGGTGGACCGCTCGAGGTACCCGGTGACGGTGTGCCCAGATGGATGGTCGTCGCCCTCCGTACGCGGAGGGCACAGGATCCGGCTTACAGGCCGGCTCGTTCGCCCCGGCCCCTCCCCGCGGCCGTCCGCGAGACGCCTGGTCAGGGCTGATGATCGCCTGCGGCCGTGGAGGCCAGCGCGGATATCATTCCGACCATGCCCGCGCCCGCACGCCCGATGAAGCTCCCCGCGCGGTCGGCCGTGCTCAGTGCCCTTCTCGGTGCGCACCCCGCGGAGTCGACGGCGGCGGGCATCGTCGACGTGGCCGTGCGGCTCGGCTTCCAGGAATCGGCCGTGCGCGTCGCCCTGACCAGGATGGTCGCCTCGGGTGACCTCGAGCGGGACCGGGGGGTGTACCGACTCTCGCCCCGTCTCATCTCGAGGCAGGAGCGGCAGGGTGCGGCGATCTCGCCCTCCCTGAAGCACTGGGACCGTCAGTGGTCGATGCAGGTCGTCACGGTCCCGGCCGACGCGGCGACACGTCTGGCGACCCGATCCGAACTGACCGGGCTCCGGTACGCGGAGCTGCGCGAGGGGGTGTGGCTCCGGCCCGCCAACCTCGACGTCGTCCGCTCTGATGCATTGACGGCCAGGTCGGAGGAGTTCTCCTGTGTCCCCGCCGGCGACGTCGACGCCCTGACCTCACGCCTGTTCGACCCCGCGGGATGGGCGCGCGACGGAGCGGCCCTTCTCGCCACGGCCGAACGCGCCGACGAGATGTCCACTCGGTTCGAGGTGGCGGCCGCGACGGTCAGGCACATCCTGCACGACCCGCTCCTCCCCGCGGAGCTGCTGCCCGCCGACTGGCCCGGTGAGCGTCTCCGCGAGTCCTATCAGCGATTCCGTACCGATTTCGGCCGCTTCGCGAACGGCGTCCTGGGCGCGGGCACCTGACTGTGCGGGAGGTGGTCCGGTCCGGGCGGATCGATGACTATTACACTCTAGATCTGACCGCAGAAGTTATGTAATACTCCGTCCATGGTGACGCACACGGTGACAAACCAGGTCCCGCCCCTGGTGGGGTACGACGCTGCCGAGCAGCCGGTGATCCTGGAGGCGCTCTTCCGGGCCGGGGCGGGACACGCGGTGGACGAGCTGCACGAGGTCGGACGACTCGCCGGGTCCGCCGACGCCCTCGAGTGGGGCGACCGTGCGGAGGCCAACCCTCCGGTCCTCCGGACGCACGATCGGTACGGGAACCGGATCGACGAGGTCGACTACGATCCGGCCTACCACGAGCTGATGCGTCGCGCCGTCGGGTTCGGTCTGCACGGCGCCCCGTGGGTGGACCCCAGGCCCAACCCCCATCTGGTGCGCGCGGCCAAGTCGAGTGTGTGGGGGCAGACGGACGCGGGTCACGGGTGTCCGATCTCGATGACCTACGCGGTGGTGCCGGCCCTACGCCGCGCTCCCGACCTCGCCGCGATGTTCGAACCGCTGCTGACGAGCGCCCACTACGACCCGGTTCTGGCCCCGCCGGCCACCAAGCGGGGTCTGACGGCGGGGATGTCGATGACCGAGAAGCAGGGCGGGTCGGACGTCCGCGCCAACACCACCCACGCGACCCGGAACTCCGACGGGACGTACTCGATCACCGGGCACAAGTGGTTCACCTCCGCACCGATGTCCGATCTCTTCCTGGTCCTCGCGCAGGCACCGGGTGGGCTCACGTGTTTCTGCGTCCCGCGGGTCCTGCCCGACGGTTCGCGCAACCCCTTCCTGCTGCAGCGTCTCAAGGACAAGCTCGGCAACCGGTCGAATGCCAGCAGCGAGGTCGAGTACGACCAGACGACCGGCTGGATGGTCGGGGACGAGGGCCGGGGCGTCGCGACGATCATCGAGATGGTCAACATGACCCGACTCGACTGCACACTCGGTACCGCCACCGGAATGCGGGTCGGGGTCGCGAACGCCGTCCACCACGCGATGCATCGCCGGGCCTTCGGGGCGGCCCTCATCGACCAGCCGCTGATGCGCAACGTGCTGGCCGACCTCGCGGTGGAGGCCGAGGCGTCGACGACGGTCGCGCTCTGGCTCGCCGAACTCACCGACCTGGCCGACGCGGGAGACCGGGAGGCCGACGCCCTCCGACGGATCGGCCTCGCCGTCAGCAAGTACCACGTGTGCAAGCGCGGGCCGATCCACGCGGCGGAGGCCCTGGAGTGTCTGGGCGGCAACGGGTACGTGGAGGACTCCCGGATGCCGAGGCTCTACCGGGAGGCTCCACTGCTGTCGGTCTGGGAGGGCTCGGGCAACGTCGCGGCTCTGGACGTGCTGCGGGCCATGGCGAAGCAGCCCGACACGGTCGAGACATTCCTCGACACGGTCTCGTCCGTGCGCGGTGCGGACTCCCGACTGGACGGCGCCGTCGATCGCCTGGGCGGGACGTTGACCGCCGTCGCCGCCGGGCGGCCCGAGGAGGCGCAGTACGTCGCGCGCCGGGTGGTCGGGGACATGGCGATGATCCTGCAGGGCTACCTGCTGCTCCGCCACGGCCACCCGGCGGTCGCCGACGCATTCCTCGTCAGCAGGCTGGGGGCCGATCGCGGGGATGTCCTCGGCACGCTGCCGACCGGCGTGGACACCTCCGCGATTCTCGACCGCGTCACCCCGAAGGTCGGGTGAGGGCCGTGGAGAACGTCCCGGGCGTGACGGTCTCGATTCAGGGTCCGGTGACCGTGATCGGCATCGACCGACCTGACGTCCGCAACGCCGTCGACAGGCCCACCGCGCAGGCGCTCGCCGACGCGTTCCGGGCCTTCGACGCGGACCCCGGCTCCTCCGTGGCCGTGCTGCACGGCGAGAACGGGACCTTCTGCGCAGGTGCCGACATCAAGGCGATCGCGGGCGACGCGGGGAACCGGGTGGCCGCGGACGGGGACGGTCCCATGGGGCCGACGAGGCTCCGACTGGGCAAACCGGTCATCGCTGCCCTGTCGGGCCACGCGGTGGCCGGCGGCCTCGAACTCGCCCTGTGGGCCGATCTGCGGGTCGCGGAGGAGAGCGCGGTGCTGGGCGTCTTCTGCCGCCGCTGGGGAGTGCCGCTCATCGACGGCGGGACCGTCCGCCTGCCGCGACTGATCGGGACGAGCCGCGCGATGGACCTCGTGCTCACCGGCCGCCCGGTGAGTGCTGAAGAGGCCTTGGATATCGGTCTGGTGAACCGGGTGGTGGCCGACGGCACGGCGTTGACGGCAGCCATCGACCTGGCCACCGAGATCGCGCGGTTCCCGCAGGAGTGCATGCGACGGGACCGGCTGTCGCTGCTGGAACAGGAGGGCCTCGACGAGGAGGCGGCGATCAGGAACGAGTATGACCACGGCCTGATCTCGCTGCAGTCCGGCGCTGTCGCGGGCGCGGCGCGGTTCGCCGACGGAGCCGGGCGTCACGGCTCCTTCGGACCGGCACAGGCCACAGAGGAGACGGGCAGATGAACACCGATTACCGCACCCTGACCTACGAGGTGACCGGGGCGATCGCCCGGATCACCTTCGACCGCCCCGAGCACGGTAACGCCATCACGAGCGACACCCCGGTCGAACTCGCGTCCGCCGTCGAGCGCGCCGACCTCGACCCGGCGGTCCACGTGATCCTCCTGTCCGGGCGAGGGAAGGGGTTCTGTGGCGGCTACGACCTGTCGATCATCGCCGAGGGGATGGCCCGCGACGAAGGCGACCCCTCCGACCCATCCGACGCCTCCGGCGAGGCCGGCGGATCCGTGCTCGATCCGGGCGTCCAGGCCCGCAACCACGACCCGCGCGTCACGTGGGACCCGATGGTCGACTACGCGATGATGAGCAGGTTCAACCGCGGATTCTCCAGCCTCCTGCACGCGAACAAACCCACGGTGGCCAAGTTGCACGGATTCGCCGTGGCGGGCGGCACCGACATCGCGTTGTTCGCCGACCTGATCATTTGCGCCGACGACACCCGGATCGGGTACCCGCCCGCCCGGGTCTGGGGCATCCCGGCGTCCGGGATGTGGGCGCACCGGCTCGGCGACCAACGCGCCAAGCGCCTGCTGTTCACCGGCGACCTCATCACGGGGCGGCAGGCGCATGACTGGGGGCTCGCGATCGACGCACCTCCGCCGGAGGAACTGGACGACCGCACCGAGGACCTCGTCGGGCGGATCGCGCGGATGCCGGTCAACCAGCTCGTGATGGCCAAGCTGGCGCTGAACAGTGCCCTGCTGGCCCAGGGGGTGGCCAATTCAGGCATGATCAGCACCGTCTTCGACGGGATCGCACGCCACACCCCGGAGGGATACGCCTTCCAGGCGAGGGCTGCGGCCGACGGCTTCCGGGAGGCGGTCCGGCGGCGAGACGAGCCGTTCGGTGACTCCAAGCCCCATGCCGGGCCCGGGGACTCGGCGACGACACGCCCGTAACCGGGGAATCCCGGACCCCGCCGCGAGTAGTCTCGGGACACAGGAACGCCGAGCGAACCCGGGAGGTCCGTCGTGACGGAAGAGCAGTGGTATTACGACATCGCCCTGGGCAAGGCGGTCCAGGGGAAGGTGACCAACTGGGACAACCGCATGGGTCCCTACGCCACCCGCGGTGAGGCGGAGGCGGCGCTGGCCAAGGCGAAGTCCCGCAACGAGGCGTGGGACGCCGAGGACGAGAAGGACTGAGACCGGGAGCGCTGAGACCGGCCGGACTCAGCCCCGGGCGCCCCACCGGGAACCCCGTGGGGCGCCCGTCGTGGCCGGGCGGC
Source organism: Dietzia sp. B44 (assembly GCF_014145245.1). Lineage (NCBI taxonomy): Bacteria > Bacillati > Actinomycetota > Actinomycetes > Mycobacteriales > Dietziaceae > Dietzia > Dietzia sp. B44. The sequence goes on from NZ_JAALEF010000146.1 coordinate 7,621, forward strand.
ACTGCTCGCCGCCGCCCTATTTCTTGGTGCGCTTCTTCTTCCGCCGTCGCGCCGCGCGCCGGGACTCCGACAGTTCGCGGTAGGCCGCGGTGACGGTGGCCGCGTCGTTCTCGAACCCGTCGAGCGCGCGCTCGGAGAATCCGCGTTCGTGCTCGTAGAGCACCCCGAATCCGAACGTCGACTCGCCCGCGGACTCCGCACGCCTCGCGATCCGCCGGATCCACCTCCGGGCGGTCACGCTGTCCTGGACGTCTCCGAGCACCGTGTGCAGTCGCTGGCAGGCGGTGCGTAGCGGGGCGACGGTCAGCCCGTCCGACTCCCGTAGGGCGCCGACGTTGCGCCGCAGGGCCTTGGCGCGCTTGCGGACGACGTGGGTCAGCTCCTCCCGCTGGGCCAGGGTCAACTCGAGCGACTCGAGGTCGCGTTCGGTGCGGGTGCGGGCCTTGGTGAACTTGGCGAACTGCCGGTCCACCCCACGCAGGATCATGTCCTCGGCCTCGCGCCTGCGCTTCTTCGAGGTCGGTCCCGGCACGGACCCGTCAGACGACCCGACGACCTCGGGCCCGGTGCCGGCGAGCTCGACGAGCAGGTGGAGCCGGTCGAGCAGGTCGAGGTACCGCTCGGAACCCAGTGCGGCCGTCACCCGCGCGCCGGCCCGCCGCTCCTCCGCCCCGAGCTCGACGCGGAGCCGCTGCCTGGTCAGCGTGCTCACCACGTCCTCCGGGTACCCGGCCGCCAGCTCCCCGAGCCGGTGGTCGACCACCTGGATGTCGCGCACCTTGCCCAGGACCGCGGCGAGCACCTTGAGCTCCTCGAGCACCGCGGCCAGGTCGATGTCCGTGTGTCCGGTCTCCGCCTCGAGCTCCTCGGCGAACGAGCTGATCGTGCTGCGGAGACCGCGGACCGCCACCCGCATCTGGTGGACCCCCACCATCGTCACGCGTCGGGCGGCCGGGTCGTGGTCGAGTACCCGGTGGAGGTCCTCGCGCAGGCCGTCCCTCACGGCGGAGACGCCCCTGTCCGGAGGGTCGGGGAGGGGGCCGATGGCGCGGGCGAGTTTGGACGACGACGACGAGGTCGTGGCCCCCGCCGAGGTGCACGCGGTGGCGACGGCGGCGAGATGGTCCCGAGCCCGGGGCTGCGACGGATCGACCAGTTCGACCTCCCACTCCCGCCAGTCCCCGGCGGCGCCTGCGGTTGCGCCCTCGGCGACGAGGGAATCCGTCGTGACGTGGTCGTCACAGAACTCCACGACGGCGGTCCCCTCGCCGTCGCGCAGGAGCACGACGTGCCTCCGGTTGTCCACGCGGGCCACGGGCGCGAGAGGTCTGCGGCGGACCAGTCCCGCCACCGCGGCGACGAACTCGTCGGGGACGTTGTCTCCGTGATCCAGCGGGAGCCGCAGCTCCACCCGTCCCGCCTCGGACGGGAGTTTGAGGTGCCACCCCGCGTCGTCACCGCCGGTGCGGCGTCTGAGCGTGACCTTGTGGCGGGTGAGGGAGAGGTCGGCGGTGTCGTAGTACGTGGCGGAGAGCTCGTGCACCACCGGGTCGTCCGCTAGCAGCGGGGCGAATGCGCTCGCGGCGGGGACCGGGGTGTCGGGCCCGACCTCGAACTTGCTCTCGATCTCCACCGTCTCGCTGATCGTCATGGACTGGTTGTATCAGGCCCGGGTGAACACGGCGTCCCCCTCGTCCCGACCGGCCCGCCACTCCTCGGACTTACTTGCGGGTAAGATCCCAGTGGTTCCGATCACATGCTCGTCGTTGGGAGAAGAAGTGGATCAGCCGACAACCGTCGACGTCCTCGTCGTGGGGGCCGGTTTCTCCGGTCTCGGGGCGGCCATCAGACTCGCCGAGGACGGAGTCGACGACGTGATCGTGGTCGAGCGGGGTTCCGACGTGGGCGGCACGTGGCGGGACAACTCCTACCCGGGGGCGGCGTGCGATGTGCCCTCCCACCTGTACTCCTACTCTTTCGCCCTCAACCCGGGGTGGTCGCGAGCGTTCTCCCCGCAGGGCGAGATCTACGACTACATCCGCCGCGTCACCCACGACACCGGCGTACGGGAGAAGATCAGGTTCGGCGTGGAGGTCACCGCCGCGCGCTTCGACGAGACCCGCGGTCGGTGGGCGGTGAGCACGACGGCAGGGGAGTACGACGCGAGGGTCCTGGTCCTGGGGGTCGGCGCGCTGTGCGAACCCCGGCTCCCGGAGATCGACGGGATCGACGACTTCGCCGGCCCCGTCTTCCACACGGCCCGCTGGGACCATTCGGTGCCCCTGGCCGGTCGACGCGTCGCGGTGATCGGTACCGGCGCCTCCGCCGTCCAGGTGGTGCCGTCCATCGCCCCGACCGTGGAGCATCTGGACGTCTATCAGCGCACCGCTCCCTGGGTTCTGCCCCGGATCGACCGGGAGTACCCGGGGTTCGAGAGGGCCCTCTACCGCAGGGTCCCCGGTCTCCAGCGCGCCGTCCGGGCGCTCCAGTACACCAGCCGCGAGTTCCAGGTGGTGGGACTGACCCGGACCCGTGCGGCCCTCGCCCCGATCAAGGCGATCGGGCGCGCGCACCTGGCCCTGTCGGTGCGCGACCCGGGTCTCCGGCGCAAGCTGACCCCGAACTTCGAGATCGGGTGCAAGCGCATCCTGCTGTCCAACACCTGGTACCGCGCGTTGACCCGGCGGAACGTCGACGTGGTGACCACTCCCATCAGCCGGGTGACCGAGGGCGGGATCGTCACCTCGGACGGCGCCGAGCACCCGGCGGACGTGCTGGTGGTGGCCACCGGGTTCCACGTCACGGACTCCCCGTTCTTCGAGCGCGTCCGGGACGCGGCAGGCCGGACCCTCGCGGACAAGTGGGCGAGCGAGGGGATGGAGGCGTACAAGGGCACCACGGTCGCGGGGTACCCCAACCTGTTCGTCCTGATGGGTCCCGCGACGGGTCTCGGTCACTCGTCGATGATCTACATGATCGAGTCCCAGCTGAACTACCTGGTGGACGCGATCCGCAGTATGCGCGACCGCGGTCTGCAGACGGTGGAGGTCCGCGAGGCGGTCCAGAACGCCTACAACCGCGAACTCCGCGAGAACACCGGGGAGACCGTCTGGGTGACCGGCTGCAAGAGCTGGTACCTGGACGCCAAGGGCAACGCCCCGGCCGTGTGGCCCGATTTCACCTTCTCCTACCGCAACCAGACGAGGGAGTTCGACCTGAGCGCCTACCGCCGGACCGCGATCGACGAACCCGCCGCGGTGCCGACCGGGCAGGGGGCACTCCGGTGAGCGCCCCGATCGGAAAGGCGATGGCGGCGCTGGGTGGGCTGACCGCCCGCCGTCCCCGCTGGCGGATGGACGGCAAGGTCGTCGTCATCACCGGTGCCGGTTCCGGCATCGGTCGCGAACTCGCACGTGAGGCGGCGCGCCGGGGAGCCCGGTTGGCGCTGAGCGACGTCGACGTCGACGGACTGGCCGAGACGGTGGGGCTGGTGGAGGCGGAGTCCTCGGTGGAGGTGCACTCCGATCGGCTCGACGTCACGGAGCAGGCCGCCGTCGCGGAGTACGCGGGCCGGGTGGTCGACCAGTTCGGCGTGGTCAACCTCGTCGTCAACAACGCCGGCATCGCGTTCACCGGGTCGGTCGAGCAATCCGGGTACAAGGACATCGCCCGGGTGATGGACGTGGACTACTGGGGGGTCGTCCACGGCACGAAGGAGTTCCTGCCGCATCTCATCGCCTCCGGGGACGGGCACATCGTCAACATCTCCAGCATCTTCGCGATCCTCTCGGTGCCCACCCAGAACGCCTACAACGCGGCCAAGGCCGCGGTGCAACAGTTCACCGAGTCCCTGCGGATGGAGATGCTCGCCGCCGGCCACCCGGTGGACGTCACCTGCGTCCATCCCGGGGGCATCAGGACCGCGGTCGCCAGGAGCGCCGGCGCGGCCGAGGGCCTGGACAGCGCGACCTTCGCCACGATCTTCGACGCCAAGTTCGCGCGCACGGAGGCGTCGACGGCCGCGCGGGTGATCCTCGACGGCGTCGAACGGCGCCGAGCGAGGGTGCTGGTGGGCCCGGACGCGTACGTGATCGACGCGCTCGTCCGGTTGTTCCCGTCCGGCTACCAGAAGGGCACGGTGGCCGTCTCCCGCCACTTCGGGGTGATCTGACCCGACCAGCCTCGCCGGGGTGGGAGGCGGGTTCAGGGTCGGAAGCGGTCGGTGGCCTCGAGCAGGTGATGTGTGGTGCCCGGTTCGGCCATCGCGTGCCCGGCGTCGGGGACGATGTGCAGCTCGGAGCCCGGCCAGGCCGCGTGCAGTTCCCACGCGCTCGTGACCGGGCAGACCACGTCGTAACGCCCGTGGACGATCACGGCGGGCAGGTGCGAGATCCTGTCCATGCGGTCCAGGATGGCGCGGCCGTCGAGGAACGCGTCGTTGACGAAGTATTGGTTCTCGATGCGGGCGAAGGCCAGGGCGAACCTGTCGGCCTCGTCGTCGTCCCCGGTCCCGGGACGGGGGAGCAGCGTGGACGTCGTGGTCTCCCACCTCGTCCACGCTCGCGCTGCCCCGATCTCGATCGCCGGATCACCGCAGTGCAGGAGGCGGTGGTAGGCGGCCACGTGGTCGAAGCCCGCCCGGTGGACCGCGTCGGCTCCCTCGGCGGCCACGAGCGGCGCGAGGTAGCCCTCCCACGCGTCGGGGAAGAGGTGGGCGGCGCCGCCCCGGTAGAACCAGTCGATCTCCGACGGCCGGCAGAGGAAGATCCCTCGCAGGACCAGGCCGCGGACGCGATCCGGGTGCTCCTGCGCGTAGGCCAGCGCGAGCGTCGTCCCCCACGAGCCGCCGAACACGAGCCAGCGCTCGATCCCCAGGGCCTCGCGCAGACGCTCGAGGTCGGCGGTGAGATGCCACGTGGTGTTGACGGAGAGGTCCGCGCCGTCGGCGACGTGCGGCGCACTCCGGCCGCAGCCGCGCTGATCCACCAGGATGATGCGGTAGGACGCGGGGTCGAACATCCGGCGGTGCTCCGGGGTGGTCCCGCCGCCGGGACCGCCGTGGACGAACAGCACGGGGGAACCGTCCGGGTCTCCCGAGCACTCCCAGTAGAGGTGCTGACCGTCGCCCACGTCGAGCGTGCCGGTCTCGTACGGCTCGATCCGCGGGTACGGGGTGCGGAGCGTGGTCTGCTGGCTCATCGAGGCTGACCGCGCCGTCAGAAGGAGTGGTCCGGGCCGGGGAACTCGCGCGAACGGACCTCGTCGCCGTACTCCCGGGCGGCGTCGCGCAGCGTCTCGGCGAGCCGGGCGTAGCGCTTGACGAACCTGGCCGTCCGTCCGGTGCCGTGGCCCGCCATGTCCTGCCACACCAACACCTGCGCGTCGCACCCGTTCCCGGCGCCGATGCCGACCGTGGCGATGTCCAGCTCCGCGGTGACCTCGCGGGCGAGGTCGGCGGGGACCATCTCCATGACGACGGAGAAGGCCCCGGCCTCCTGCACGGCGCGGGCGTCGGCCCGCAGCTCGTCGGCGGCGTCCCCGCGCCCCTGGACGCGGAAGCCCCCCAGGCCGTTGACCGACTGTGGGGTGAAGCCGATGTGGGCCATCACGGGGATCCCGGCGTCCACGATCGCCCGGATCTGTGGGGCCATCCGCACGCCGCCCTCGAGCTTGACGGCCTGGGCGCCGCCCTCCTTCATCATCCGCGTGGCGGCGGCCACGGCCTGCACCGGGGAGGCCTCGTAACTACCGAACACCAGATCGGCCACGACCAGTGCCTTCGGCGCCCCCCGGGTCACGGCCCGCACCAGCGGGATCATCTCGTCCTCGGTGACGGGGACCGTGGTGTCGTACCCGTAGACCACGTTGGCCGCCGAGTCCCCGACCAGGAGAACCGGGATCCCGGCCTCCTGGAACACGCGCGCGGAGACGAAGTCGTAGGCGGTGAGCATCGGCCAGGGTTCCCCCGCGGCCTTGAGTTCGGCCAGGTGGTGGATCCGGGTCACCCGCGTCAGACCCCGGGGTCCGGCGTCCGGGGTGCCGCCGGAACCGTAGACCGGGGTGTCGGGGTTGTCGCTCATGGCGGTGTGGCCTTCCTACGGTGACCTCGAGGCCGGCGGGATGGCCGGTCCCCGGGTGGACAGGGGGCGGTGACGGACGCGGCCGTCGCCGACGAGTGTGCCACGAGCCGGGCGACGTGGCTCGGCAGGCCATGGGGCGGGAGGCCCACGGGCGGGGGCCCAGGTGGGCGTGTCGGGGACCCGATGTCACACGCTCGTAACACGACAGGCACTAGGTTGGACGGCATGAACCGCCAGCAGGAGTACGTTCTGAGGACCTTGGAAGAGCGCGACATCCGGTTCGTCCGGCTCTGGTTCACCGACGTTCTCGGGACCTTGAAGTCAGTGGCCGTCGCCCCGGCAGAGCTCGAGGGGGCGTTCGGGGAGGGGATCGGCTTCGACGGCTCCGCCATCGAGGGGTTCTCGCGGGTGTCGGAGGCGGACACGGTCGCCAAGCCCGACCCCTCGACGTTCCAGGTCCTGCCGTGGGCCCACGCCGACGGTGGCCAGCACTCGGCGCGCATCTTCTGCGACGTCTTCAACCCCGACGGCAGCCCGAGCTGGGCCGATCCGCGCCACGTGCTGCGCCGCCAGCTCAACAAGGCCGCCGACCTCGGCTTCTCCTGCTACGTGCACCCGGAGATCGAGTTCTTCCTCTTCAAAGACCTCGACACCAACGGTGCCGAGCCGGTTCCGACGGACAACGGCGGGTACTTCGACCAGGCCGTGCACGACTCCGCCCCGCACTTCCGGCGTCACGCGATCGAGGCGCTGGAGGCGATGGGAATCTCGGTGGAGTTCTCCCACCACGAGGGGGCACCGGGGCAGCAGGAGATCGACCTGCGCTACGCCGACGCACTGAGCATGGCGGACAACATCATGACCTTCCGCTACATCGTCAAGGAGGTGGCCATGAACAACGGGGTGTGGGCGTCGTTCATGCCCAAGCCCCTCCGGGACCACCCGGGTTCGGCCATGCACACGCACATGAGCCTGTTCGAGGGCGACACCAACGCGTTCCACGACGCGGACGACGAGTACCAGATGTCCACCACGGCGAAGTCGTTCGTGGCGGGCATCCTGCGTCACGCGCCGGAGTTCTCGGCCGTCACCAACCAGTGGGTCAACTCCTACAAGCGGCTCATCGGCGGCGGCGAGGCCCCCACCGCCGCCACCTGGGGCCGCGCCAACCGCTCGGCGCTGGTGCGGGTCCCCATGTACACGCCCAACAAGGCCTCCTCGCGACGAATCGAGGTGCGGAGCCCGGACTCGGCGTGCAACCCGTACCTCGCGTACGCGGTGATGATCGCCGCCGGGATCAAGGGCGTCCAGGAGGGCTACGAGCTGCCGCCGGAGTCCGAGGACGACGTGTGGACCATGAGCCGGCGCGAGCGGCGTGCGATGGGCTACACGGACCTGCCGGGGAGCCTGGAGCAGGCCCTCGACGCCATGGAGGAGTCGGAGCTCGTCGCCGAGGCGCTCGGCGAGCACGTGTTCGAGTTCTTCCTGCGCAACAAGCGGCGTGAATGGCGGGAGTACCGCAACGAGGTGACCCCGTACGAGCTCCGCAACTACCTCGCGTTGTGACCGGACGGTCGAGGTGAGCATGGATTCGTCGCGGTCCAGGGTGCCCAGCCCGGGCAGGCTCGGACTGCTCGACCAGCGCGCCGGGGACTGGTTGGACTACCTGGGGTGGACCGACGAGGACGCGGTCCCGATGCTGTGGGCGCTCTCGCGCGCGCCCGACCCGGACCTCGCCCTGGGGGCGCTGGTCCGGCTCAGGGAGGCGCTGGCCGCCGAGGCGCAGGACGGCGGACCGACCACGG
>NZ_JAALEF010000147.1:0-2170 GCF_014145245.1 Dietzia sp. B44
TCCGCCGGTCAGGACGCCCGTGCGACCGCGTGCGGCGGACAACCCCGCGGCGGCCGTGGCGAGCGCGGTGCTCCACGGGACCGGGACCAGGCCCCCGTCCCGGCCGCGGATCATCGGGGTGGTGAGGCGGTCGGGTTGCGTGGCATGGGCGAAGGCCCACCGGCCCTTGTCGCAGTTCCACTCCTCGTTGACGTCCGGGTCGTCGCCGGCCAGCCTGCGCAGGACCTTCCCGCGGCGGTGGTCCGTCCGCTGCCCACAGCCGCTGGCGCAGTGCTCGCAGACGCCGGGGCTCGAGACCAGGTCGAACGGGCGCGCCCGGAAGCGGTAGGCGGCACCGGTGAGCGCCCCGACGGGGCAGATCTGGACGGTGTTGCCGGAGAAGTAGGACTCGAAGGGCTCGTCCCCGAAGACGCCCACCTGCTGCTGGGATCCCCGTTCCATCAGGTCGATGAACGGGTCGCCCGCGATCTGGTCCGAGAACCGGGTGCACCGGGCGCACATCACGCACCGCTCGCGGTCGAGCAGGACCTGCGCCGAGATCGCGATGGGCTTGGGGAACGTGCGCTTGACCTCGGTGAACCGGGAGTGCCCGTGGCCGCTGGAGAGTGCCTGGTTCTGGAGCGGACACTCACCGCCCTTGTCGCAGACGGGGCAGTCCAGCGGGTGGTTGATCAGCAGGAGCTCCATGACCCCGCGTTGGGCCTTGTCCGCGATCTCGGAGGTGAACTGGGTGCGCACCACCATGTCCTCGGTGACCGGGGTGGTGCAGGAGGTCACGGGTTTGGGGGCGCCCTCGACCTCGACGATGCACTGGCGGCACGCGCCGGCCGGCTCGAGCAGCGGATGGTCGCAGAACCGCGGGATCTGAACGCCGAGGCGTTCGGCGGCGCGGATCACCAGCGTGCCGGCGGGCACGGAGACCCGGCGACCGTCCACGGTGAGGGTGACCAGATCCTCGTCCCCGTCGGGTTTCAGGTCGGCGACGGTGTCGTCGGCGCGCGGGGTGATCTTGTTGGGCACGCGGTCGTCGGGGGTCATCGGGCCACCTCCTCGGTCCGGGCGAAGACGGTCGAGCGGCTGTGGTCGAAGGGACAGCCGTCGGGGATGTGGGCCAGGTACTCGTCCCGGAAGAGCGCGATGGACGACATGATGGGAGCGCCGGCGGCGTCCCCGAGCGCGCAGAACGACTTGCCGACGATGTTGTCCGAGATGTCGAGCAGCCGGTCCAGGTCGCTCTCCCTCGCGGTGCCGTCCTCGAGCCTGCGCATGATCTGCACCAGCCAGAACGTGCCCTCACGGCAGGGTGTGCACTTGCCGCAGGACTCGTGGGCGTAGAACTCCGACCAGCGCAGCACGGCCCTCACCACGCAGGTCGTGTCGTCGAAGATCTGCAGCGCCTTGGTGCCGAGCATGGAGCCCTCGGCCGCGCATCCCTCGTAGTCCAGGGGCATGTCCAGCTGGGCGTCGGTGAGGATCGGGGTGGAGGAACCGCCGGGGGTCCAGAACTTGAGCGTGTGCCCCTGCCGGATGCCGCCGGCGTGGTCCAACAGTTCCCGCAGGGTGATGCCGAGGGGTGCCTCGTACTGGCCGGGCCGGGCCACATGCCCGGACAGGGAGTACAGCGTGAAGCCGGGGGACTTCTCCGAACCCATCGAGCGGAACCACTCGGGCCCGTGGTGGAGGATCGACGGGACGCTCGCGATGGACTCGACGTTGTTGACCACGGTGGGACAGGCGTAGAGGCCGGCGACGGCCGGGAACGGGGGACGGAGCCGGGGCTGCCCCCGACGGCCCTCGAGGGAATCGAGGAGCGCGGTCTCCTCACCGCAGATGTAGGCCCCGGCGCCCGCGTGGACCACGATGTCCAGGTCGAAGCCGCTGCCCAGGATGTCGCGCCCCAGGAACCCGGCCTCGTACGCCTCGGCGACCGCGGTCTGCAGCCGTCTGAGCACCGGTACCACCTCGCCGCGCAGGTAGATGAACGCGTGGGACGCCCGGATGGCGTACGCCGCGATCACCATGCCCTCGATCAGCACGTGGGGCGTGGCCAGCATGAGGGGCATGTCCTTGCAGGTCCCGGGCTCGGACTCGTCGGCGTTGACCACCAGGTAGTGGGGCTTGGCGGCGGGGTCGGAGGCCTCGGGGTCCTCGGGGGCGTCGGGGCCGGGGG
>NZ_JAALEF010000148.1:0-28432 GCF_014145245.1 Dietzia sp. B44
TTCGTGGACCAGCCGACCGCCGAGGGAGCCCTGGCGGCGGCGGCGGGCTCGACGCCCGCGGAGGTGGCGGCCGAGCTGCGGGCGTGGCGGGACGACCTCACGAGGGTGGGCAGCGGGATCGATCTGAGGCGGACCGACGAGGGGTGGCGCCTCTACACGCGTCGGGAGTTCGCGCCGTACGTGGAGCGCCTCCTCACCGACGGCACCCGGTCCACCCTCACCCGGGCGGCACTCGAGACCCTCGCAGTGATCGCCTACCGGCAACCCGTCACACGGTCGCGCGTGGCGGCCGTCCGCGGGGTCAACGTGGACGGCGTGATGCGGACCCTCGTGGCCCGCGGTCTGGCCGTGGAATGCGGCACCGATACGGACACCGGGGGCATCCTGTATAGGACCACGGAGCTATTTCTGGAAAGATTGGGGCTGACGTCGCTCGACGAGCTCCCGGACATCGCCCCGTTGCTGCCGGATGTCGACCTGGTCGACGAGATGAGCGACGATCCCGCGGAGGACCCGCGGATACCCCTGGGGCGGCGCAGAACCGCTGCGCCCGACCCCGCCCATGAACACCAGAACGAAGAGATGTGACGCACTCATGACTGAGTCCGCTGGCCGAGACGGCTCACCGGTCCGCCTCCAGAAGATCCTGGCACAGGCCGGGATCGCCTCCCGCAGGGCCTCGGAGGACCTCATCGCCCGAGGGCGGGTGGAGGTCAACGGGAAGATCGTGCGCGAGATGGGCGTCAAGGTCGATCCCACCACGGCGGTGATCCGCGTGGACGGCACCCGGATCGTCCTCGACGACGACCTAGTCTACCTGGCGCTGAACAAGCCCCGCGGGTACCACACCACCATGTCGGACGACATGGGCCGGCCCTGTGTGGGCGACCTGGTCGCCGACCGGGTCGACGCCGGACAGCGGCTCTTCCACGTGGGCCGCCTGGACGCCGACACCGAGGGGCTGCTGTTGGTGACGAACGACGGCGAGCTCTCGCACCGTCTGATGCACCCGTCCTACGAGGTGTCCAAGACCTACATGGCCACCGTGACGGGGGTCGTCGGCAAGGGCGTCGGCAAGAAGCTACGCGAGGGCATCGAGCTCGAGGACGGCCCGGCCAAGGTCGACCAGTTCGCGATCGTCGACGTCCACGAGGGACGCTCGCTGGTCAAGGTGGTGCTCCACGAGGGGCGTAAGCACATCGTCCGCCGGATCCTCGACGAGGTCGGGTATCCCGTCGAGTCGCTGGTGCGGATCCGCTTCGGCGCCGTCGCGCTGGGCGACCAGCGCGCGGGGAGTTTCCGGAAGCTCAACCGTAAAGAGGTCTCGGATCTCTACTCCGCGGTGGGCCTGTGAGCGCGCCGGCCGGACCCGCCGGCGTCCCGCGGCGACGGATCGCGATCGACGGTCCCGCCGGTACCGGCAAGTCGACGCTCGCCCGGACGCTCGCCGAGCGGCTCGGTGGGGCGTACCTCGACACCGGTGCGATGTACCGGGTGGCCACGCTGCAGGTTCTGCGCGCCGGGATCGACCCGGAGGACGCCGCCGCGGTGATCGCCACGTCCGCCGATCTGCCGATGGAGATCGGCACCGACGCGGGATCCGAGCGGATCCTCCTCGCCGGCGAGGACGTGAGCGACGAGATCCGCACCGCCCGTGTCACCGCGGGCGTCTCGGCGGTCTCCGCCGTCCCGGAGGTCCGGGCCAACCTGGTCGGGCTCCAGCGTCGCCTGGCCTCCGGAGGTGGCACGGTCGTCCTCGAGGGCCGCGACATCGGCACGGTGGTGCTCCCCGACGCCGAGGTGAAGGTCTATCTCACCGCGAGCCCGGAGATCCGGGCCCGGCGCCGGACCGAACAGGATCGCGCCGCCGGCCGTGACGCCGACTACGACGAGGTGCTGGCCGCGGTGATCGAGCGGGACCGCAAGGACTCCACCCGCGCCGCGAGCCCGCTCCGGCCGGCCGAGGACGCGATCGTCATCGACACCTCAGACCTCACCCTCGACGAGGTGCTCGACCGGTTGGTCGCACTCGCGGAGGGCGCCGACGCGTCGCACGGCGACGCCGCAGAAGGGAACACACAGTGAGCAGCAACGAGGACTTCGACCTCCCCACGGGTCCGGTCGAGGAGACCGTCGAGGACGCGTGGAACGACGACACGGACTGGGACGCCGTGGCCGAGGAGTGGGCCGACGAGATCGGCGCCGAGATCGACGGGGTGGAGATCCTGCCCACCGTCGCCATCGTGGGACGGCCCAATGTGGGCAAGTCCACGCTGGTCAACCGGATCATCGGTCGTCGCGAGGCCGTGGTGGAGGACGTCCCCGGGGTGACCCGGGACCGCGTCTCCTATGAAGCCCTGTGGAACGGCCGCACCTTCATGGTGCAGGACACCGGTGGGTGGGAGCAGGACGCCAAGGGCATGCACCGCTCCATCGCGCAGCAGGCCGAGATCGCCATGGGCACCGCCGACCTCATCGTCCTGGTGTGCGACGGGAACGTGGGCATCACCTCGGCGGACGAGACCGTGGCCAAGAGCCTGCGCCGCTCGGACACCCCCGTGATCCTGGCGGTCAACAAGGTCGACAGCGAGAAGGCCGAGCTGCAGTCGGCCGAGTTCTGGGGGCTGGGCCTCGACCAGCCCTACGCCATCTCCGCCGCACACGGCCGCGGCACCGCAGACCTGCTCGACGAGATCCTCCGCCGGCTGCCCTCCAAGGCCCGGATGCGTGAGACGACCGACGTGCCGCGGCGCGTGGCGCTGGTCGGCAAGCCCAACGTCGGCAAGTCGAGCCTGCTCAACAAGCTCACCGGCGAGGAGAGGTCGGTGGTCGACAACGTCGCGGGCACCACCGTCGACCCGGTGGACTCGCTCGTCGAGTTGGGCGGCAAGACCTGGCGCTTCGTGGACACCGCCGGTCTGCGGAGGAAGGTCAACCAGGCCTACGGGCACGAGTACTACGCCTCGCTCCGCACCCGTGGTGCCATCGAGGCCGCCGAGGTCGTGGTGCTGCTGCTGGACGCCTCCGAACCGATCACGGAACAGGACCTGCGGGTCATCTCCATGGTCGCCGATGCCGGTCGGGCGTTGGTGATCGCCTTCAACAAGTGGGACCTGGTGGACGAGGACCGCCGGTACGACCTGGACAAGGAGATCGACAGGGAGCTGTCCAAGATCCTCACGTGGGCGTACCGGGTGAACATCTCGGCCACCACGGGCCGTGCCCTGGCCAAGCTGGTGCCGGCGATGGAGGGCGCACTCGACTCCTGGGACAAGCGCATCCCCACCGGTCCCCTCAACACGTGGATGAGCGAGGTCGTGGCCGCCACCCCGCCGCCGATGCGGGGCGGGAAGCTCCCGCGGATCCGCTTCTGTACGCAGGCCACCACCCGGCCCCCCACGTTCGTGTTCTTCTCCACCGGATTCCTGGAGGCCGGCTACCGGCGGTTCCTGGAGCGGCGGCTGCGCGAGACCTTCGGCTTCGACGGCTCCCCGGTCCGGGTGAACGTGCGCGTCAAGGAGCGTCGACAGCGCAAGTGACCAGGCGATTGGAGCGCTTCCACAGGCGTGCGCTAGTCTGATCCAGTCGCCGCGCGAGACGCGGTGGCGGGCGGGCTGTGGCGCAGCTTGGTAGCGCACTTGACTGGGGGTCAAGGGGTCGCAGGTTCGAATCCTGTCAGCCCGACACAACACACGAGCAGGGCGGTCTTCCACGAGGGAGACCGCCCTGTCTCATTTCGCGCCTCGGGGCTACACGCCGGTGTTTAGATGGGATCTCCTCCACCAGAGCGCTCATGAGGGGTGACGATGACCGAGATCACGATCGGCAGCGCGGTGGGCGCTCCGGACGTCCCGGCCCGGCTCGACGCCAGTCGTTTCAACCGTCACACCTTCTGGTGCGGTCAGAGCGGCAGCGGGAAGACCTACGCGCTGGGGGTCGTGCTCGAACAGTTGCTCCTGCACACCGAACTCCCGATGGTCGTCCTGGACCCCAACGCCGACTTCGTCCGGCTACCCGAGTCGCGGGAGGACGCCGACCGGGCGGACTCGGCTCGATTGTCAGAGCTGGATATCCGGGTGTTCCGCTCGTCCGCCGGCGCGGGGGAGCGTCTGCACGCCCGGTATCTCGACCTGTCCCCGGCGTCCAAGGCCGCTCTGATGCAGCTTGACCCCATCGCGGACGCCGAGGAGTACAACGTCCTCCTGCACGCCGACGTCCGCGCGGAGCACTTCGACCCCACGACCGCGATAGACCGGATGCGAGCGTCGACCGACCCTGGGGAGGTTCGGCTGTCCTACCGGATGGAGAACCTCCAGGTGCTCGAATGGGATCTGTGGTCCCGAGGTGGGAACTCCGTCGTGGACGTCATCGACGAGCGCCCCCGCGCGACCGTGCTGGATCTCGGAGGCTTCCAACACCCGGCCGAATCCAAGGTCGCGGCGTTGGCCGTCCTGGAACACCTGTGGACGCGGCGCGAGGAGCGACGTCCGATCCTCGTCGTGATCGACGAGGCGCACAACATCTGCTCGCCGGACCCCCAGGACGATGTCGAGCGTGCGCTCACCCGCCAACTGGTCCAGATCGCCGCCGAGGGCCGCAAGTTCGGGCTGTGGTTGCTGCTGTCGACCCAGCGTCCGAACAAGATCCACCCGAACGTGCTCTCGCAGTGCGACAACCTTGGTCTGATGCGCGTCAACTCGCCCAGGGACCTCCTGGAGCTCGCGGAGGTGTTCGGGTTCGCCGGCGAAGACCAGATACGGCGATCCGCCTCGTTCGCACAGGGACAGGCGCTCTTCGCCGGGGGCTTCGTCTCCGAGCCGACGTACGTGCAGATGGGCCGCCGGATCACCGAGGAGTCGGGTGGGGACGTCCGGGTGCCACTACGCGACGACAGGTGAGGTGACGGCCTCTCCCGGGTTCACGGGCGCAGGCGTCACACCAGCGCCGCGAGTCGCCTCCTGCGACAGTTCTGGGTGACGATCCACGCGACGTCGCGGCTGTCCGTCGGGAAGTTGAGACCGTCGTCGACGGCATCGAGAACACTGGACGCGTTTCTCGGCATGATGCGCGGCGCCAACACCGGGAAGATGGTCGTACGGATCGCGCCCGAGCGGCGGTAGCACCCCACACGTGGCACGCCGACGGATCCGCGCTCAGGTCGAGCGGGACGGCATCCGATCCCCGGAGGGGGCATCATGGCAGCATGAAGTCCATCGGCGGTGACCGTGGGAGCGGGGGAGAGGTGCTCGGGTATGACCAGTCACGATCAGGACGGTGACGGCGAGGACGCCCGTGCCCGCCTGATCCGCCACGTCGACGACCTGTGCGCGGGCACGGCCTCCTCGGGACCCGGAGAACTCTCCGATCGGGCGGCCCTGTTGGTGGCCTGTGGCCTCGTCGAACCACGCATCGTCAGCGTGGTGCTCGCGAGACTCCATCGGAATCTCCCCTTCCCCACCGTCGGCGGCTTCCACCAGCTGCGTGTGATCGAGGAACAACGTCACGACCTCAGGCGTCTGGTGGGCACCCCGTTGCCGTCGGTCCTGAGGGTGGCGTTGCGCACCCGACTGGCCGACCTCGACCGGAGGTACGTCTCGCTACGCACCGGGTTCACCCGGGGCGCAGGTGTGTTCGCGTATCGGATCAAAGACATCCGCGCAGACCGCAGGCGCGGGGTCCACCTGGACCCGGAGGACCGGGGTCGACTCTTCGACGCCCTCGCCTCCACGCCGACGAGGGCACCGGTGCCGATGGTGCCCAGGACGATGGTCGAGTTGGGCACGGCCGCGGCCGCCTACGGGCAGCGCGAGATGGGGCGGGTGGTCCTGCCGCACCGCGTCCAGGCAGTGGTGGAGTCGTTGCCCTCGCTCCCACGGATCCGGGCGGACAACCGCCGACTCCCCGAGATGTACACCGCGATGCTCATGGAGGTCGGCGGTCTGTACGACCGACTCATCCGGGCCTACGTCCGCGGCGGGCGGTCGGTGGAGGAGATCCGGTTGCAGTTCGACGCGGAGACCGAGGTGGTGGGGCTCGCCGGAGACCTCTGCCGGCTGCGGGAGACGGCGGCGACGCCGGGTGTCCCGCCCGCGCGTGAGGGGTTCACCACCCTGACCGGTATGGGTGCGGCGATCGACGAGGTCTGGGCCGAGGTGGTCGAGCGGGCGGTCGCGTTCCGCGAACTGGTGGAGTCGGTGGAGACCCGCGCCGACGCCGCGGTGTCGGAGGCCGCGCGGCTCGACGACATCGCCCGCGAGCACGGTGTGAGGCCTCCGTCGACCGTGCACGCGCCCAGTCCCGCCGACCTCACGGCCGAGCACCTGGCCGCACGCGCCGGTGACCGGATGCTCTCCACCGAGGCCATGCGCAGGCTGCGCGGACAGATCGACCCTGAGCGCTGACGCGGAGACCAGCGGGGTGCGCCGCCGACCCCGTCAGCCCCTGCGTACGGTGGCATCAACTGTTCTGTAGACCGGGAAGGACTCCACGCGTGGGATTCGCCAACCGCTTCTGGAAGCTGATGGGCTCCACCCAGGGCCGGGACACCTCGCGCGCGCAGAGTGCGGTCGAGGCGTCCCACGGGTTCGACGACTGGGCCTCGGGGATGGACGACGCCGAGTTCGCGGACGCCGCCCACGATCTGCAGCTCTTCGGCGAGTCCCCCGAGGACCTCGCACGCTTCCTCGCTCTGGCCAGAGAGGCCGCGACGAGGGCCGTCGGACTGAGGCCGTTCGACGTCCAACTCCAGGGAGCTCTGAGGATGTTTGCGGGGGACGTGGTGGAGATGGCGACCGGAGAGGGCAAGACCCTCTCGGGTGCGGTCGCGGCGGCGGGTTACGCACTCCAGGGGCACACCGTCCACGTCATCTCGGTCAACGACTATCTCGCGGCCAGGGACGCGCGGTGGATGGGGCCGATGTTCGAGCTGCTGGGGCTGACGGTGGGTCACGTCACCGAGTCGTCGTCCCGCGAGGACCGTCGCGGCGCCTACTCCTGCGACATCACCTACGGGTCCGTCTCCGAGATCGGTTTCGACGTGCTGCGGGAGCAGCTGGTCACCGATCCCGCGGACCTCATCGCGCCCACGACCGACGTCGCTCTGGTCGACGAGGCCGACTCGGTCCTCGTCGACGAGGCGTTGGTCCCGCTGGTGCTCGCCGGGTCCACCTCCGGGGAGGCGCCCACGGGGGAGATCCTCTCCGCGGTCCGGAAACTGCGACCGGGCCGCCACTACGAGACCGACTCCGAACGGCGCAACATCTTCCTGACGGACGACGGCGCCGAGGCGATCGAAGGCGAACTGGGGATCGGTGACCTCTACGACGAGGAGCATGTCGCCACGACGCTGGTGCAGGTCAACGTCGCACTCCACGCGTGCTTCCTGCTGAGGCGGGACGTGGACTACATCGTCCGTGACGGGCGGGTCCAGCTGATCAACGCCTCGCGGGGTCGCGTCGCCGAACTGCAACGGTGGCCGGACGGGCTGCAGGCGGCCGTCGAGGCCAAGGAGGGGGTCGCCGTCTCCGAGGCCGGTCAGATCCTCGACAGCATCACGGTCCAGGCGTTCATCGGCCGATACGACCGCGTGTGCGGGATGACGGGAACGGCCCTCGCGGCCGGGGCGCAGCTGCGTGAGTTCTACTCCCTCGGGGTCTCCCAGATCGACCCGAACACCCCCTGCGTCCGGGTCGACGAGGCCGATCGAACGTATATCGACGTCGACAGCAAGACCCGCGCCGTCGTCGAGCACATCGCCGCCGTCCACTCGACCGGCCAGCCGGTGCTCGTGGGTACCCACGACGTCGCGGAGTCGGAGGAACTCGCCGCACGACTGTCCGAGAAGGGCGTGGAGTGCGTGGTGCTCAACGCCAAGAACGACGAGGAGGAGGCGGCCATCATCGCCGAGGCGGGGGACGTGGGCAACGTCACCGTCTCGACCCAGATGGCGGGCCGCGGCACGGACATCAGACTGGGTGGGTCCGACGAATCCCGCCGCGACGAGGTGGTCGAACTCGGCGGTCTGCACGTGGTGGGTACCGGGCGGCACCGGACGGAGAGGCTGGACAACCAGCTGCGGGGGCGCGCCGGGCGTCAGGGGGACCCCGGTAGCTCGGTGTTCTTCGCCGCGATGGACGATCCGGTCGTGACCTCGGCCCTGGAGCCCGAGAAGATCCCCACCTCGCACGACAGGATCAGCGGGCTGCTCAAGGGCAACCGAGGCCGGGACGCGGTCGACCACGCGCAGCGCGTCACCGAGGGGCAGATGCTCGCGATCCACTCCAACACCTGGCGGTACAGCAGACTGCTCGCCGAGCAACGCGCCATCCTCGCCGAGCGCCGGGCGGCCCTCCTGGTCACGGAGAAGGCGTTCGAGGAACTCACCGCGCACGATCCGGCGCGCAGTGCCGAACTCGTGGAGGCGCACGGCCGCAATGCCGTGGTGCAGGGGTGCCGGGACATCATGCTGTGGCATCTCGACCGGGGCTGGGCCCGTCACCTGGAGACGATGAACGACGTCCGCGAGTCCATCCACCTCAGGGCACTGGGTCGGGAGAACCCTCTCGACGAGTTCCACCGGATCGCGATCGACCACTTCAGAGACCTCGCCTCGGACGCCGTCCGGGAGTCGGAGACCACCTTCGCCGAGATCGAGTTCACCGATTCGGGGGTGGATCTCGTGGCCAACGCTATGGCGCGGCCCACCTCGACGTGGACCTACATGGTCCACGACAACCCGATGGCGGCGGGTGGCAACGTCTTCTCCGGGATGATGTCGACCTTCCGATGAGTGCGGCGCGGGAGGGACGGCGTGAGACCGATCTGAGGGAATGGCGGACCGGCGAGGGCAGGGTCCTCGGTGCGCGCATCCCGCAACCGCGCGACGGACACCTCTCCGCCGCGGTGCCACCCGGCCTCGGGTACGAACCGCCGCCGCGTGACCCCCGGGTCAGCGACAGGTTCTGGACGCTTCCCAATGTCATCTCGCTGGCGCGCATCGCCCTGATCCCGGTGCTCGTGGTGAGCATCCTGGTCTGGGACGACCCGCCCCTGGCGCTGTGGCTCCTCGGTGCGTTGGTCGTCTCCGACTGGCTCGACGGCAAGATCGCACGTCTGTGGAACATGCGATCCACCTGGGGCGAGCGTCTCGACCCCCTGGCCGACCGCATCCTGGTGGCCGCCGTGCCCGTGGCCTTCGCCGTCGCCGGGTACATCCCCGTCTGGGTCGTGGTGGTCCTCCTGGTCAGGGACGCGCTGCTGGTGGGGACCGTGCCGGTGTACCGCCGGAGAGGGATCGAACCGGAGGTCACCTACCTGGGCAAGGCCGCCACGTTCGCGCTGTTCTGGTCCCTCCCACTGCTTCTCGCCGGGTTCGCGGGGGTCCCCGGAGGGGAGGCGTTCCTGATCCTCGGTGAGGCGTGTCTGTACTGGGGTGTGGGCCTCTACTCGTGGAGCGGCGCGATCTACCTGTGGCAGGCCTGGAGGATCGCCCGCGCCGTGCCCCCGCGCCGTCCCGGATCTACTGCAGTGGAGCCGTCCGGCGGTGTGTAATGTCGCCAGTTGTACACGCCAAGTGAGCCACGCGAGAAGGGCACGTCAGTGAGTGACCAGAACATCCCCGACCAGCTCCGGTACACCGACGAGCACGAGTGGGTGGAGCGGGTGTCCGACACCCGAGTTCGCATCGGCATCACCGAGTACGCGCAGTCCAAGCTGGGTGACATCGTCTTCGTCCAGCTCCCGGACGTGGGCGGGGAGACGGAGTCGGGTGAACCGTTCGGCGAGGTCGAGTCGCCCAAGAGCGTCTCCGACCTGTACGCGCCGCTGAGCGGGAAGGTCGTCGAGGTCAACACCGCCCTCGAGACGTCGCCCGAGCTGGTCAACTCCGACCCGTACGGTGAGGGGTGGATCGTCGTCCTCGAGATCCCGGACGTCGACGATCTGGAGACGCAGCTCGAGCAGACGCTGGACTCGGACGGATACGCCAAGATCACGGAGGGCTGAGGGGTAGGGACCGCCCCCGGCCCCGCGGCCGGACGGTCCGACATAGAATCGCAGGCACCGCATGGTGAGCCCCACGCCCGGGCTCGGACGAGGAGAGACGAACGTGACCGAGAACAAGAACATGCCCGAGGCGACCGCCGAGACCACCTCGGTGTTCCGCGCGGAGCTTCTCAACGAGTCCGATCAGCAGGCGGCTCAGTCCGAGCCCGCCGTCACCGGTGTCGAGGGACTGCCCGAGGGGCAGGCGCTCCTGGTGGTCAAGCGAGGGCCCAACGCGGGCTCCCGTTTCCTCCTGGACCAGGCCACCACGTCGGCCGGCCGCCATCCGGACAGCGACATCTTCCTCGATGACGTCACGGTGAGTCGTCGCCACGCGGAGTTCCGGAGCGAGGGCGGTACGTTCAACGTCGTCGACGTCGGATCCCTGAACGGGACGTACGTCAACCGCGAACCCGTGGACTCCGCCTCGTTGTCGAACGGCGACGAGGTCCAGATCGGCAAGTTCCGCCTCGTCTTCCTGACGGGTACGCCCGGGCAGTGACAGCCGCCGGACACGGCGCCACCGAGGAGGGACACCTCTCCATCGGCGGCGTCATCGCACTCCTGAGTCCGGAGTTCCCGGACCTCACGGTGTCGAAGGTCCGGTTCCTCGAGAACGAAGGACTGGTCACCCCCGAGCGGACCGCCAGCGGGTACCGCCGGTTCAGCGTCGGGGATCGTGAACGGTTGCGCTATGTCCTCACGGCGCAGCGCGACCGGTATCTGCCCCTCAAGGTGATCCGTGAGGAGTTGGAGGCGCTCGACTCCGCGATCGCGGACGGGTCCACGACCGCCCTGCTCCCGCGGCCCGGCGGGGACGGTGTGCCGGGGTCGACCCCGGACGATTTCCGCAGCGACACCGTTCTGCGCCTCACCCGTGAGGACGTGGTCGAGCAGTCGGGGGTGGACGCGGAGCTCGTCGGTTCCCTCGTGGACGCCGGGCTCATCGTGGCCGGCCCCGGCGGATTCTTCGACCCGGAGGCGGTCCTGGTCGCGCGGACGGCGCACGACCTCGCCGGCCACGGCGTGGACGTCCGTCATCTGCGGGGCTTCCGGACGGCCGCCGACCGGCAGACGGGCCTCATCACCCAGATCGCCGGCCCGGTGGCACGGCAGGGCGACGCGGATGCACGGGATCGCGCCGCCGAGTTGGCCCGGGAGATCGCCGCGCTGTCGGTCGCTCTGCACTCCACGCTCGTCACCGTGGCCGTCCGGCACGCGCTGGAGTCCTGACGCACGCGCCCCGGGACGGATCGGGGCTAGGCTGGACCCGTGGGAGAGGCGGAGGACATGGGAAAGAACATGCGAGAGGTGAACGTCGTCGGCATCCGTTTCGAGGAGCCGGAGTACGCACCAGTACTGATCCTGCACGAGAAGGACGGGGGGCGGTACGTCCCGATCTGGATCGGAGCGTCCGAGGCCGCCGCGATCAGTCTCCAGCAGCAGGGCGTGCAGCCGGGCAGGCCGCTGACCCACGATCTCGTGGCGACGCTCCTCGAGACCTTCGCCCATCCACTCGAGCAGGTGGAGATCGTGGGGGTGTCCGAGGGGACGTTCATCGCGGAGCTCGTCTTCGAGGGCACGCGGGTCTCAGCCCGGCCGTCGGACGCCGTCGCCGTGGCACTGAGGACCTCGTCCCCGGTCCTGGTCAGCCGTGAGGTGCTCGACGAGGTCGGGATCTCGCTGGTGGAGCAGGGCGAGGAGGAGGTGGAGGCGTTCCGTGAGTTCCTCGACCAGGTGAGCCCGGATGACTTCCTCGGTGGTGGAGACGCTCCGCAGGAGCCCGGCGGCCCCACGTCCTGAGCGCTGCGACCAGGTATTTCCGTCTCCACAGGAGCCACTCCAGCACCAGTGCACAGGTCGCGGCCAGGTCTCAAGTTCAACTTGAGGTTGAGGTTTACCGCGTGTCCTATTGATCGCGGACCCTCGCGGGCCTAGCGTTGCTCCCAGTGAACTACACCGATGGTGTTCACGTGTTCAAGGATCCGGACTCGACAGAGTCCGGCACCGTGTCCCCGCGACAGCGGCGGCACCCCACAGCTTGAGGGAGCAATCGTGGCCGACCACACCCGGGATCCGGAGTCGTCCTCCACCGGTACGCACACGGAGGGTCTCTTCGGAGGCGACGTCGAGGCCACCCAGGCCACGTTCGACGAGGTGCAACCGGGACTGTTCCCCGACGACGGCATCCCGGACGGCACGAGCGGATACCGCGTGCCGATCGCCTGCCAGATCGCCGGCATCACCTACCGGCAACTCGACTACTGGGCCCGGACCGATCTGGTGGTGCCGTCGATCCGCAACGCCGCCGGGTCCGGCAGCCAGCGCCTGTACTCGTTCAAAGACATCCTCGTCCTCAAGATCGTCAAGCAACTGCTGGACACCGGGATCTCGCTGCAGAACATCCGGAAGGCCGTGGACCAGATCCGCTCCCGGGGAGTGAAGGACCTGGCCACCATCACCCTCTTCTCCGACGGCCGCACGGTGTTCGAGTGCACCTCGAAGGAGGAGGTCTTCGACCTCCTCCAGGGCGGACAGGGAGTCTTCGGTATCGGGATCGGTGGTGCGATGCGGGAGCTCGCCGGGTCGATCTCCGAGTTCCCCGCCGAGACCGTCTCCGCCGAGGACGTCATCGAGCCCCTCGAGGACGAGTTGGCGGCCCGTCGCCGCGCCCGCGCCTCGCGGCGTACGGGCTGATCGGAGGAGTCGTCTAGACTCGGCGGTGCGTTCACGCGACTCACGGGAGAGTCCCGCGGTATCCACCGCGGGCGCCGAAGGAGCAACTCCTCTCCGAGAATCTCTCAGGCACCCGGACCGTGTAGTCGTCGAACGCCTCTGGAGAGCGGTGGAACAGACCACCCGCCCACGGGGAAAGCGCGGCCCACAGGTGGGCCCCGTGAATCTCTCAGGCGCCGGCGTCAGCCGGTTGGGGACAGAGCGGAGAGGGTAGCACCGGCCCGCAGGCCGCCCGTCCGGGCGGCCCCGCCCTTCGAGGAGCACCTGTGACGACGACCCCGCACACCGCCCGGACCGGAGGCGAGTTCGTCGCCCGCCATCTGGGACCCGACGCCGACGGCCTGGCCCACATCCTGCGGACCATCGGCGTGGACTCGCTCGACGAGCTCGCCGAGCGCGCGTTCCCGTCGGTCATCCTCGACGAGGTGGGTCCCGACGGCCGGGCAGCGGGCATCGACGCGCTGCCCGAGCCCCTGTCCGAGTCCGACACGCTCGCCGCGCTGCGCGTGCTCGCCGACCGGAACGAGGTCGCGGTCTCCATGATCGGGCAGGGGTACTACGACACGCTCACCCCGGCCGTGATCCGCCGCAACGTCGTTGAGAGCCCCGCCTGGTACACGGGGTACACCCCCTACCAGCCGGAGATCAGCCAGGGCCGACTCGAGGCTCTTCTCAACTTCCAGACCATGGTCGCCGACCTCACCGGCATGGACATGGCGGGCGCCTCGATGCTGGACGAGGGGACCGCGGCCGCCGAGGCCATGACGATGCTCCGCAGGGCCAACCGGTCCTCGAAGAGCCCCCGCTTCGCGGTCGACACGGACGTCTTCGGACAGACCGCCGCCATCCTCGCCACCCGCGCCGAGCCGCTGGGTATCGAGATCGTCACCGCGAACCTGATCGACGACGGGTTGCCGGAGGGCGACTTCTTCGGAGCACTCGTGCAGACGCCGGGTGCCTCGGGCCGCGTCGCCGACGTCGCCGGGCTGATCGACCAGTGCCACGACCGGGGAGTCCTCGTGGCGGCGGGCGTCGACCTGCTCGCCGCGACCGTCCTCACCCCGGCCGGGGACAAGGGTGCGGACGCCTGCTTCGGCTCGTCCCAGCGCTTCGGTGTCCCGATGGGCTTCGGTGGCCCCCACGCCGGCTTCCTCTCCTGTCGCACCGCCCACGCCCGTAACCTCCCGGGCCGCCTCGTGGGCGTGTCGACGGACGCCGACGGTCGGCCGGCCTACCGGCTGGCGCTGCAGACCCGCGAGCAGCACATCCGCCGCGACAAGGCCACGTCCAACATCTGCACCGCTCAGGTCCTGCTCGCGGTGGTCGCCGCGATGTACGCCTCGTACCACGGAGCGGAGGGCCTGGCGGCGATCGCCCGGCGCGTGCATTCCCATGCCGCGGTCCTGGCCGACGGCCTCGTCGCCGCGGGTGTCCAGGTCGTCCACGCCGACTTCTTCGACACCGTCCTGGCCAGGGTGCCCGGCCGTGCCTCCGAGGTGCTCGCCGCCGCCGCCGAGCGGCGGGTGAACCTGTGGAGGGTCGACGACGACCACGTGTCCGTCTCCTGCGACGAGGCCACCACCGGGGACCACCTCGCGCTCGTCCTCGAAGCGTTCGGCGGTGACGTCGCCGACATCGCGGACGCCGGACAGCTGGAGATCCTCGTCGATCCCGCCTACGGGGACCGGACCTCGCGCTTCCTCCAGCACGAGGCGTTCGTCAGGTACCGGACCGAGACCGCGATGCTGCGGTATCTGCGAGCCCTTGCGGACAAGGACCTGGCGCTGGACCGCACCATGATCCCGCTGGGTTCCTGCACCATGAAGCTCAACGCCACCACGGAGATGGAGCCCATCACGTGGCCCGAGTTCGCGGGCCTCCACCCCTTCGCACCGGTCGAGCAGACCCGAGGGATCCGCCGGCTCGTGGCCGACGTGGAGCAGTGGCTCGTCGACATCACCGGCTACGCCGCGGTGAGTCTGCAGCCCAACGCGGGCAGCCAGGGGGAGTACGCGGGCCTGCTGGCGATCCGGCAGTACCACCGCTCCCGCGGCGACGAGGATCGCAGGGTGTGCCTCATCCCGTCCTCGGCTCACGGGACCAACGCCGCGTCCGCGGTGATGGCGGGGATGAAGGTCGTCGTCGTCGGATGTCGACCCAACGGGGACGTCGACGTCGACGATCTCCGCGAGAAGGTCGGCCGGCACGCGGCCGAGCTGTCGGCGATCATGATCACCTACCCCTCGACCCACGGGGTGTACGAGCACGACATCGAGGAGATCTGCGCGATCGTCCACGACGCCGGGGGACAGGTCTACATCGACGGGGCCAACCTCAACGCGCTCGTGGGTGTCGCCCGTCCGGGGCGGTTCGGTGGCGACGTGAGCCACCTCAACCTGCACAAGACCTTCTGCATCCCGCACGGTGGTGGCGGTCCCGGGGTCGGCCCGGTCGCGGTGGCCGAGCACCTGCGCGAGTTCCTGCCCGGCCACCCCTACGAGGAGGGTCTCGGTTCGGGCGCGGTGGTCTCGGCCGCCGCCTTCGGATCCGCCTCGATCCTCCCCATCACGTGGGCCTACGTCCGCATGATGGGCGCGGACGGGCTGCGTCGTGCCACCCTCACCGCGATCGCGAGTGCCAACTACCTGGCCCGGCGGATCGGCCCGGACTTCCCGGTGCTGTACTCCGGGGACGGCGGGTGGGTGGCGCACGAGTGCATCCTCGACCTCCGGCCGCTCATCGACTCGGTCGGCATCTCGATCGACGACGTGGCCAAGAGGCTGGCGGATTACGGTTTCCACGCGCCCACGATGAGCTTCCCGGTGCCCAACACGCTCATGGTGGAGCCCACCGAGAGTGAGGACCTGGCCGAGCTGGATGCCTTCTGTGACGCGATGGCCGCGATCCGCGCCGAGATCGACCGGGTCGCCTCGGGAGAGTGGACCGTGGAAGACAATCCGCTGCGCGGGGCTCCCCACACCGCCGAGAGCGTCTCCGCCGACGAGTGGGAGCACGCCTACCCGCGCAGCCTGGCGGGCTACCCGCTGGGTTCGGAGTGGCGCCCCAAGGTCTGGCCCGCGGTGCGGCGGATCGACGGCGCGTACGGCGACCGCAATCTGGTGTGTTCCTGCCCTCCGCTGGACGCGTTCGCCGAGGACTGAGGCGCAGGGGGCCGGCGTTGTCGTACCCGCGTGACACCGTGCGGGCATGACGACGACCGGTTCCCGTCCCGTTCCAGATCTCCCCTCTTCGTGCCTGACGTGGTGTCGCGCCCAGCCTCCGGCACTGCTGGTGGCGGACGAATACGTGGAGGTCGACCTCGACCTGTGGAACCTCAGGCTGGCGGAGCGAGGGGTCGACCTCCGGCTGGTCGCCGGTGGGCCCGACGGCGGCCGGGTCGAGTCCGGGTCCGGATACCTCCGCAGGAGTGACCTCTGGGCAGCGGGCCGCAGGGCTCGGGGCAGCCTGGAGGAGTCCGTGGTCGCGCTCTACATGTGTGCGGCCTGGCTCGCCGGGCACCCGCAGCGATCGGGCGTCCGCAGGGGTCTGCCGGACTTCCGTGTACCGGAGCGCGACCGCTCCGCGTGGCGCTCGGTGTCACCTCACGGATATCCCCTGGTCCTGCACGAGGTGGCGGACTGGTTGGACGCCCCGGCGGAGGCCATGAACCTGCTCCGCAACGGCGCGCCGTACGGCAGGGCTGGCAGGGGGGTGCCCGATCTCGGGTTCCCGCTCGCCTCGCTCTATCTGTCGTCCCTGGGAATGGCGTGGTCGGACCAGACCATCGTTCCCGTCGATTCGGCCGGGATCGCCACGCTGGTCCACGCGGGATGGACCGAGATCGACTCGCTCGGTCGCATGACGCCACGCCGGTATCAGCGGTATCTGGACGTGATCTCCGCGTGGGCGAACGAGGCCGCTGTCGACCCGCTCGTGGTCGAGACGTGGGTGGTGCGCGACTGGCATGACCGGCGCTCGATGGTCGCGCAGTCGGGGTCGTCCGCGGAGAGTCCGCGCGGCGGCCGCCCGCGGTGAACCAGCGGAGAAGATAGTGTCCGCTCCATGGAACCGCAGAGCATGACCGTCGACATCCCGGCCGGCACCCTCGACGTACTGGACTGGCGTACCACCGGGCCCGAGCGCGGGACCGTGTTGGCGTTGCACGGCTTCCCGGAATCCCCGTGGGAGTGGGAGGCGGTCGCCGGGGTGCTGACGCAGCAGGGACTCAGGGTCGTCGCTCCGGCCCAGCGGGGGTACTCGGCCGGTGCACGCCCGGACGACGTCGGGGCCTATGCGATCGAGCACCTGAGCGCGGACGCCCTGGCGATCGTCGACCATCTCGGTCTGGAGACGGTGCACGTGCTCGGCCACGACTGGGGGGCATCGGTCGCATGGTGGCTCGCCGCCCACCACCCCGGGCGGGTGTCGAGCCTGACGGTGGTGTCCGTCCCCCACCTGTCGGCCTTCGCGTGGGCTCTGCAGTCCGACCCGGACCAGCAGGCCCGATCAGCCTACTTCGCCCTCTTCCGCCAGGAGGGGAAAGCCGAGGACGTCCTGCTCGAGGACGGAGCCCGACGTCTGCGGGCGATGTTCGACGAGCACGTGTCTGACGAGCTCATCGCCAAGCACCTCGAGGTGGTCGGCACGCGGGCGGGGCTGACGGGAGCGCTCAACTGGTACCGCGCGATGCGGCGGTACGACCTGCCCGACGTGTCGGTCCCCACGACCTATCTGTGGGGGGAGGACGACCCAGCGATCGGGCGCTCCGGTGCCGAGGCCACCGCCTCCCGGATGGCGGGGGAGTACCGCTTCGTCCCGCTGGCGGGCATGGGGCACTGGCTCCCCGAACAAGCCCCCGAGGTGGTGGCCGCGGAGGTCCTGGACAGGATCGGCTGACGCCGGAGACCCGGGTGGGTCGGGCACGGTCCCGGTGTCAGGACTGGCGCAGTTCCCGCTTGAGGAGCTTGCCCGACTGGTTCCGGGGCAGTTCGTCCACGAAGACGACCCGCTTCGGCACCTTGAACGGCGCGAGATGGGCGCGGGTGCCGTCGATGATCTCGGATTCGGTGGCGTGGACGTCGTCCCTGAGGACCACGATCGCGGTGACGGCCTCGATCCACTTGTCGTCCGGTGTGCCGATCACGGCCACCTCCGCCACGCGCTCATCCTGGTAGACCGCGTCCTCGACCTCCCGGGACGCCACGAGGACACCACCGGTGTTGATGACGTCCTTGATGCGGTCGACGACCTCGATGAACCCCTCCGGGTCGCGCACCACCAGGTCGCCGGAGTGGAACCACCCGTCGCGGAACGCCTCGGCGGTGGCGTCCGGCTTGTTCCAGTAACCCGTGCACAACTGCGGAGACCGGTAGACCACCTCGCCCCGCTCGCCGTCCGCGACCTCTGCGCCCGTCTCGTCGACGACGCGGGCGTCCACGAAGAACACCGGTCGGCCGGCGCTCGCCGGGCGGGCGTCATGCTCCTCCGGGCGCAGGACGGTGGCCAGTGGGCCGATCTCCGACTGTCCGAAGCAGTTGTAGAACCCGAGGTCGGGATACGTGCCGCGCAGGCGCTGGAGCACCGTCACCGGCATGATCGAGGCGCCGTACTGGGCCTTGCGCAGACTCGACAGGTCCCGGGACTCCAGGTCCGGATGTGAGGCCAACGGCACCCACACCGTCGGCGCGAGGAAGAGCGAGCCGATCCTGTCGACCTCGACCCGGCGGAGGATCTCGGTGATGTCCGGGGCGGCCATGAGGTGCACCGTCGCCCCCAGGGAGAGGTAGGGGAGCGCGAACACGTGCATCGCGGCCGAGTGGTAGAGCGGCATGGTCACCAGCGGCTCGTCGTCCGCGGTCAGGTCCAGGGCGAGAATGCAGCTCACGTACTCGTGGACGAGCGCGGAATGGGTCATCATCGCGCCCTTGGGGCGTGAGGTCGTCCCCGAGGTGTAGAGGAGTTGGGCCAGATCGTCGCCGGTGGAGGGGGACTGCACCGGGGTACACGGGGAGTCGTCCGTCGCCGAACCCAGAACGGTGCCGTCCGCGGTCTCCCCCTCACGGGGCAGCAGCGGCAGGGAGCGCAGCCCCGGCATGGTCTCGAGTACGTCCGACAACGTGGCGGCCTGTGCCGGGTCCACCAGGACCAGGGACGCCCCCGAGTCGGTCAACAGGTACTCGAGTTCGCCGCCGGTCAGGGCGTAGTTGACGGGCACGTGTGTGAACCCGGCGCGGGAGGTGGCGAGGAAGCCGATGAGATAGGCATCGGAGTTGACCCCGTAGCCGGCAACCCGGGCGCCGTTCTCGAGGCCCTGGCCGGCGAGGGTCGTGGCCACCCGGTCGACCGCGGAGTCCAGCGCCGCGTAGGTCCACCGGCGTTCGGCGAAGGTGAGTGCCACGCGGTCGGGGAACCGGGCCGCCGCCCGGCGCAGGACGGTGTCGACCGTCGCGGAACTCACGGCGGGACCGGGGAATCGAGGGGGTGTGGTCATCGTCTCAGCCTAGAGGTCAGCCGGCGAGGTCATGGTTCGGCGGCGACGATCTCCAACACCTCCGGGGGGACCGCCCCGTTGCTGTCCCGCGGGGTCCAGTGCTCGCTCGGGACCCACTGGGATCCGCACCCTCGGCACGCGAACATGGGCTCACCGCGGCGCTCCACGGGGGTCCTCGTCCACTCGCACAGGTCGCGGCACGAGCGGACCCGTAGGGGGACGCCGTCGGGATCGGGCTGTCGCCGGGGCCGGAAGGGCAGTGCACGGAAGCTGGACATCTCTGGGCTTGAGGATAACCGGTCGTCGTGTGGGTAGCCTGATCGCGGATGCGGGTGGACGGAGGAGGGCGACGTGAACGCATGTCCCTGCGGGAGCAGGCGCCCGTTCGATCGCTGCTGCGGACCGCTCGTCGAGGATGGTGTCCCGGCCGAGACCGCGGAGCAACTGATGAGATCGCGGTACACGGCCTTCGTTCTGGGTCGGGAGGACCACCTCTGGCGCACCTGGAGCCCGCGGACGCGGCCGGCTCGGGTGGAGGCAGGTGACGTCGAGTGGACCGGCCTCGCGATCCTCGACGTGGTTGCCGGTGGCCCCGCCGACCGGACCGGGACCGTCGAGTTCGAGGCCCGGTATGTCGGGCCCGAGGGCCCCGGTGT
Source organism: Dietzia sp. B44 (assembly GCF_014145245.1). NCBI lineage: Bacteria > Bacillati > Actinomycetota > Actinomycetes > Mycobacteriales > Dietziaceae > Dietzia > Dietzia sp. B44. Next base: position 19,924 of record NZ_JAALEF010000148.1, read on the forward strand.
CATGCGCGAGCGATCGGCGTTCGAGCGCAGAGGTGGTCGATGGACGTATCTCGAGGGCACGGGATCGTCCTGAGTCCTAGGTGGCGGTCGGGTCTTCCGGCTGGCGGGTCACGGTGACCGAACCGATCGTCCTCGGGGCGGTCACGTCGATGCGCCCGATACGGTTCCCTCGGGGCATCGTCCAGGCGACCATCCCCCGGATCTCCTCGCCGGGAAAGCTCAGAACCGAGGGCACGAGTGGGTCCTCGACCGTCCCCGCGGGGTTCTCGATCCGCTCGAACGGTCGCCCCGACGGGTCGAAGGCCGAGAAGTCCTCCGGGCCCAGTTCCGGCTGACCGGATGCCTGCACCGCGCGGACGTCCACCACCACGACCGCGTCCGAGTACGTGGTCGAGGGCACGATGCGGAGGTCGGACAGGGTCACGGTGGCGTCCCACGATTCTCCGGCCACGGGGAACGGCCTGTCGAACTGCTGCGACGAGGGCAGGGGTCCGGACTGCTGGGCGGTCGGGACGGGGACGCCCGCGGAGTCGTCATCGCCGAACAGGGAGGCCGGTGAACAACCCGACGTGGAGACGGCCGCGGTCACGATCACTGCAGCGAGGACGGCGCGACGCATGTAGGCGCTCCTGGGGCGAGTTCTCACACCGGGCCCGTCCCGGCACGGTCTCAGATCCTACTGCTCACCGGGACGGTGGTCATCGGAGGCGCGCAGGTCACGCCATCGTCTGCCCGCGACCCGGTGCGCGAGATCCGAGTAGACGTCGTCGAGTTCGGCGGAGATCTCGGCCAACTGGATCTTGAAGTTGACCGGGACGAACACCCGGTCGACGAACTCCGCCTCGGCGGAGATCGTCTGGCCGTCGAACACGTACCTGCACCACAGCGAGTCCCGGTTGAGGATCGCGACCTCGGTCTCCGCGGCCGCGGGATCCTCCACGGAGGACACGAGTGGGCTCCGGAACACGACGAGGGGGAGCGAGCGGTGCGCACGGACGAACAGCAGGACACACCCGGCGGGAACGGTGAACACGTCATGCTCGTCGGGTGTGACCCGACGCTCGTAGACCTCCGACAGAGCCGACTGTAGTGCTCTGGTCGCCTCGTCCGGGGTCGCGATGGGCTGCGACCGGAAGTCGGCGTCCGCCGACACGGGTTCACCCGAACCGGCCCCGGTCGCGTCCTCCGGATCGGACACGTCATGGAGGAATACCGGGTGGGGGATCCCGAAGACGCGCTCCATCGTGCCGGCGACCAGGTGCGCCACCTCGGGTGCACGGTTTACCGGGAACGTGAGGTCCGCCCCCGGAGCACCCTGGTCGGTCGGGCGCCGGAGCGCCCAACCGAGGGCCATGAGTTGTTCGAGCCGGACGGGCCCCAGCGGCTCCGGCGAATCCTCGGACCCGCCGCCGGAGACCTCCGCGTGGACGCTGCCGCCGCCGGTGGCGGTGAAACGCACGTACGGGGTGCGGGTGGACGGCGACCCGAGGACGGGAACGGCCAGGTCGAACGTGGCTCCCGGGACGAGGTCACGCAGTAGTCCGGCCAGGCGGGTCGCGAAGCGGTTCCACCCGGCAGCGATCGACGCGTCCACGTCGAACTCGAAATCCCGCATGAGTGGCAGTCAACCACCGCACAGCCGAGCACGTCGGTACTTCGGGATGTCCGGTGGGAGTGATCAGCTCCCCGCCTCCGGCCGGCCCGCCTGGTAGTCGGACCAGTACTCGTCCGAACCGTCGAAGCGCACGCGCACCCCGCCACGGTGCTCGACGACCTCCGGCTGGACGGGAACGATCCTGCGCTCGGAGTCCAGTGCTGCCGCGACGTCGGGGAACCCGGCGAGGACGCGGAGTTGGGTCCACGTCGGGGGGAGGAGCATGGACCGGCCGGCACGGAAGTCCTCGAGGAGGTCGACGGGGCGGGCCCACATGGTCAGGTCGACCTCGGTCGTGAGGTCATCCGGTTCCTGTCCCTCCGGTAGCGCGGCGAGGAAGAACCTCGTGTCGTACCTCCGCGATTCCACCGAGGGCGTGATCCAGTGGTCGTAGGGGCGGAGTCTGCCCGCCGCGAGTGAGAGATCCTCGTCGGCGAGGAACGCGCTGAAGGTCAGCCGGTGGCTCTCGAGCTCCTCGCGGCTCGAGTGGTACCGGCCGGCGTCCGCGACCGGGGAGCCGTCGAGGTGGTCGGCGAGGAGGACGCCACATTCCTCGAAGGTCTCCCGCGCCGCCGCGCACACCAACCGGCGCGCTCGAGGCACGTCGCAGTCGAACCGCTCGGCCCACCACGCGGGCGCGGGGCCGGACCAGGCGACATCCGGATCGTCGTCCGAGGCGTCCACGCCCCCGCCCGGGAACACCGTCATGCCGCCGGCGAACGCCATCCCGCGGACGCGGCGTGCGACGAACACCTCGGGTCCGCGATCGGAGTCCCGCATCACCATCACGGTGGACGCGTCCTTGATCGGGCGGGCGGTGGGGTCGTTGCCTTCGGTCATGCGGACAAGTCTCACCCGGCGCGGTGGAGGACGGTTCGTCGGGGTGGCCGGACGGCGCCGTCAGTACGTGCTGTCGGAGGACACCCGACGTGCCAGCACTCCGTGCAGGACACGATCGACGTGCTCGCGGAGGTCGGCTCGGTGGTCGCGACCGGGCGACCGGTCGATCCCCGAACGGACGATGCTCATGTACAGGACGTCGAAGACGGTCTGGGCGGGACCGTCGAGGTCCTCCGCCTCCGGTGCCCGCGGGGAGTGCCGGGCGAGCACGAGTCCGATGATGCCCCGGAGTTCCCCGAGGATGCGCTGCGCCTCCGCCCGGTGCGGGCCGGGTTCCCCGAAGACCGTCTCGCGGTGGTAGGCGACGATGTTCTCCGGCTGGTTCTCGAGGGCGGAGAACAGGGGGTCGCACAGTGTGACCAGATCCTCGACGGGGTCCCCGGTATCCGGGACGGTCTCGACCATGGCGCGGAACTCCTCGTTGGCCACCATGCACAGGAGCTCGCCCTTCGACTGGGCGTACCTGAACAGTGTCCCGGTGCCGACCTCCGCCTGATCGGCCACCTCCTGGGTGGTGACCGACGAGTACCCGTTGCGGAAGAACAGGTCGCGGGCGGCGGCCAGTATCCGGCGTTGTTTGTCCGCCTTGTTCAGCTCCCGGCGTCCCGGCTCACGGGCCAGGGTCACGAGAACCACTCGGTGGGCTTGCCCGCCACCAGGAGGAGCGAGAAGACCACGGCCACCACGATGAGGGTCACCACCAGTGCGACGACCGGGGACCGGAGCGCGAAGGCCAGCGTGCGCTCGGCGAGGGTGCGCGACTGTTCGCCTCCGGGCCCGAGCCGCCAGTGTCCCTCGAGCAGCCCGCGGCGCTCGACGGACCTCTCGAACGGCACGGTGGCGTAGGGGATGACCGCGGACGCCAGGCCCATCAGGCCGGTCCCCGCCGACCAGCGCTTGTCCGTCCAGACCGCGATCGTCGCCACGGTGTAGCACAGGAACACGAAACCGTGGATGCTGCCACCGACCGTGGTGGCCCAGTCGAGACCGAACCCGTACTTGCCGACCATGCCCAGGATCAGCAGCGTCCACGTGATCACCTCCGCGAGCGCGAGCCTCTTGTACAGGATGCGGGGGGTCACAGATGTCCTCCAGGGGTCGGATCGGTGTTCGTCGGTCATCGTACGGACACCGGAACCGCGGCCCGGTTCAGCCTCCCCGCTGCGTCACCCCGCGAGGGTCAGCGACGCGAACCGGACCTCGCCCGCCTCGTCGCTGGCGCCGAGGTCCACGACACCCTCGACGGCCCAGCCGTGGTCGTTCTCCGGATCGTCGAGCACCTGCCGGACCCTCCAGGTCCCCGGCTCCACCCCGTCGCCCGATTCGGTGACGGAGAACAGGGCGGGTCCGCGCGCCGCGGGCCCGGTTCCGATCGCGTCGTACTCGTCCCAGTACGCATCGATCTCGGTGTCCCAGTCGGGATGGAGCGGGACGTCGGCGTCGAGTTGCACCAAGGTGTCGATGTCGTCTCGAGACAGAAGCTCCACGCGGCGGAACATCGCGTTGCGGACCATCACCCGGAACGCCCGCGAGTTGGCGGTGACGGGCCGGGTGGTGCCGCTCGACTGTCCGAAGGCGAGCTCGGCCACCTGGTCCGGGGAGACCTCGGGGTCGGTGAGCAGTTCCCACTCGTCCAGCAGGCTCGAGTCGACCTGGCGGACGAGTTCCCCGAGCCATTCGACCAGGTCGTCGAACTCGTCGGTCCGCAGGTCGGCCGGAACGGTCTGCCGCAGCGCACGGTAGGCGTCGGTGAGGTAGCGCAGGACGGAACCCTCCGACCGGCTGAGTCCGTACGCGGAGACCAGATCGGAGAAGGTCATCCCCCGCTCGACCATCTCGCGGACGACCGACTTCGGGGAGGGCTCGACCCCCGCCACCCACGGGTGCCCGGCCCGGTAGGCGTCGTAGGCGTCCGCGATGAGGTCGCCGAGGGGTGTGGGCCACGAGATGTCCTCGACCAGCTCCATCCGTTCCGAGTACTCCACCCCCTCTGCCTTGAGCGCCCCGATCGCCTCGCCGCGGGCGGCCCGCTGCTGTGCGTAGAGGATCGGGCGCGGGTCGTCGAGGACGGACTCGATCACCGAGACCAGATCCAGGACCGGGGTGGGGGAGTCGGGGTCGAGGACCTCCATCGCGGCGATCGCGAACGGGGCGAGGGGCTGGTTGAGCGCGAAGTCCCGTTGGAGGTCCACCGTCAGACGGACGTGCCGTCCGTCGTCGTCCGGCTCCGCCATCCTCTCGACGATGCCGGCGGTCTCGAGCCCGCGGAAGAGTTCGATCGAGCGCAGCACGTGCTGCCGGATCCGGGCCCGGGTCTCGTGCGAGGACAGCAGGAGGTGCCGCATGTGGGCGTAGCAGCTCCCCGGACGCGAGATCACGTTGAGCAGCATCGCGTTGTTGACCTCGAAGCGGCTGGTGAGCTGCTCGGGCTGGGCGCCGACGAGTTTGTCGAACGTCGAGCGGGACCAGTTGACGAACCCCTCCGGCGGCTTCTTCTTGGCCGACTTGCCCTTCTTCTTGGGGTTGGCGGCCGACTTGGCCGCGGCCTTGGCGTTCTCGACCTCGTGCTCGGGAGCCAGCACCACCACCAGACCCTCGGTATCGAACCCCGCTCGGCCCGCACGGCCGGCGATCTGGTGGAACTCCCGGGCCTTGAGGACACGTTGCCGGCGTCCGTCGAACTTGGTGAGCCCCGTGAACAGAACGGTCCGGATGGGGACGTTGATACCGACGCCGAGGGTGTCGGTCCCACAGATGACGGTGAGCAACCCGTCCTGGGCGAGCCGTTCCACGAGGCGGCGGTACTTCGGGAGCATGCCGGCGTGGTGGACCCCGATTCCGTGCATGAGCAGCTTGCGCAGGTTCCGGCCGAACGCGGTCGTGAACCGGAATCCGCCGATCTCCTCGGCGATGGCGGCCTTGCGCTCCTTGGAGGCCACCGCCACCGAGGTCAGCGCCTGGGCCTGTTCCAGGGCCGAGGCCTGGGTGAAGTGGACGATGTAGACGGGTGCCTTGTCATCCCGGAGCAGGAGTTCGACCGACTCGTGGATGCTGCGCAGTGCGTAGTCGAACGTCAGGGGGACCGGTCGCTCGGTGCCCCCGACCAGCGCGCACTCCCGTCCGGTCCGGGTACGGAGATCCTCGATCAGCCAGTCCACGTCGCCGAGCGTCGCCGACATCAGCAGGAACTGCGTGTCGGGGAGTTCGATGAGCGGGACCTGCCAGGCCCAGCCCCGATCGGGCTCGGAGTAGTAGTGGAACTCGTCCATCACCACCTGACCGATGTCCGCGGCGGCGCCCTCCCGGAGGGCGATGTTGGCCACGATCTCGGCGGTGGCACAGATGATCGGTGCGTCGGCGTTGACCGCGGCGTCACCGGTGAGCATCCCGACGTTCTCGGCGCCGAACACCGCGCACAGAGCGAAGAACTTCTCGCTGACGAGCGCCTTGATCGGCGCGGTGTAGTAGCTCCGCACCCCGCGGGCCATGGCGGAGAAGTGCGCCCCCAGGGCGACCAGCGACTTGCCCGACCCCGTCGGCGTGGCCAGGACGACATGGCTACCCGCCGCCACCTCGAGGACCGCCTCCTCCTGCGCCGGATAGAGCGTCAGGCCCTGGTCGGCGGCCCACGCCACGAAGGCGTCGAATACCGCCTCCTCCAGGAGGTCGGAGGGGACGTCGTCGAGGTCGGCGAGGAGTTCGGGCAGTTGCACCCGACCGAGCCTAGTCGCCCGGCCGCGACCGTCCGTCCGTGCTAGCGGGCGCGAGGCTCGTCGTCGCCGGTCTGCTCCGCGAGGAACCGCTCGAACTCGGCACCGATCTCGTCGCCGGAGGGCAGCGGTGTGCCGCCGGGGTTGAGCGAGTCGGAGCCGTGGCGGGACTCCATGAACTCGTCGTACTGCTTCTCCATCAGCTCCACGGCGGTCCGGATCTCCGGGCTGTCGGCGATCTGGGCGGTCACCTGTGCGGTGAAGTCCCGGGCGGCGGTCTCGAGCTCACCGGACGGCAGCTCCAGCTGGGAGATCTGGGCGATGTTGCCGACGAGGTTGAGGACCGCCGCGGGGTAGGCGGTCTGCGACAGGTACTGGGGTACGTGGACGGTGAAGCCCGCGGACGGGATGCCGTGCTCGGCCATCCGGAGCTCCAGCAGCGCGCTCACGTTCCCCGGGACGGAGAACTCCCCGGGCCACGCGGTGAAGCCACGGATGAGGTCGACGTCGCTGGCGTGTGCACTCGACTGGGTCGGGCGGGTGTGCGGTACCCCGAGGGGGATGGCGCCGAGACCGACCGACATCCGGGCCCCGAACGACCCGGCGAGGTCGATCACGGATTCGGTGAACCCGTCCCACCTCAGGTCCGGCTCCAGGCCGGAGAGCAGCAGGAAGAAGGTCCCGCCTGCGTCCTTGACCGCGTGCATCTGGATGGTCGGCTCCGAGTATCCGGCGAAGTGGTCGAAGGAGTACCGCACCTGCGGTCGACGCGAGCGGTAGTCCACCAGCTCATCCGCGTCGAACTCCACGATCAACTGGGAGTCCAGGCTCTCCTTGAGGTGTTCCGTGACGCCCTGGATCGCCTGGCCGGCGTCGGAGAAACCCTCCAACGCATGCACGAGCACCGGACCCTGTCCGGATTCCGATCGCAGATCGGGGACGGGCTCGATCAGTCGGTACAGATCGCTGTGCCTGGCCATGTCGACTCCTCTCGTCGCAACACCCCGAGCCGTCCGGTCCGGTCCGAACTGATCGTCCCACCGGGACGGGGTTTCTCCTCTTTGCCAACGACGGCGGGCCGCAGTTGATTCCCCACCGTGCCGCGGGCTCCACAGCGGGTCGCCCCCCGCGGGTTTCCTCCGGGACACCGCAGGTGGAGTGTCAGAAAGTTGATCCGGTGCACCGGCACCCGCGGGCCGCCCTCGGCCGGGGAGCGGCCGCGAGACGACGAGACAGGTGGACGACGATGACCGCGAACGGACGGATCGGTGACGACGGTGTGGACGACCCTCGGACGGTGGTGATCTCCTCTCCGGAGGAGCTCATCGCGTCCATCCCGTCGATGTTGGGGTTCCCGCCGGGGCCCGGATCGGTGGTGGTGATATGCGGGCGGACCGCGGACGGTCACGCCGGGCCGGTCGTCAGGATGGATGTCGACGGCCTGCTCGGAGGTCCCGGATCGCCACCCGGGGAAGGAGACGGACGGGACGGTGCGGACGGACGGGACGGTGAGGACGGGCGGGGCGGTGCGGACGGGTGGGGCGGTGCGGAGGACTGCCGCTCCGGGGAGGGTGAGCCGTCACCGGTCGTGGCCGACGACGGTCCGGCTCGTGGGCTGGCCCGGTTCTGCTCGAGGGAGGGGGTGACCGACGTCCACCTGGTGGTGGTTCACGAGGACTGTGCGGACGGGCACTCCGCCGGTCTCCGCGCGGAGGACGCCGCCGCGGCGTTCGAGTACTGGTTGGGGCTGGCCGGGACGCAGGTCGTCGGCGCCTACGGGGTGGGCGAGTTCGCACACGGCTCGCCGTGGGTCGATCTGTTCGGGATGGTCCGGGGAACGCAGGTCGACCCGGACTCGACGGAGATCGCCGCGGTCCACGCGTTCGACGGGCGGGTCCGGGCCGGTTCGCGGGCAGAGATCGAGCGGCTGTACCAGGTGCGGGACCACGGGGCGTGTGACGACGATCCGCACGGTCGGGGACCCGCACGGCTGGAGGGGGCCCTCGAGGTGGACCGCGCGGTGAGGGCGCACGAGGACGCGGAACGCCGCCTGGAGGACGGGGAGGAACTCGACGACGACGAGTTGGCCGGGATCGGACGCGTCCTGCTGGACATCGCCGTGCGGGACGAGGTCTACCGGCGCCTGGCCCACCGGGGTCTGTGCGATCGCGACGGCCGCCGCCTGCTCTGGTGGTCGCTCGCGCGCCGCCGGCCGGGCCGCGAACGCTCGGTGGCGTTGCTGTTG
>NZ_JAALEF010000149.1:0-6444 GCF_014145245.1 Dietzia sp. B44
TCCCGAGCGCGTCGATGGTCGCCTCGCGGACGGCCGCGGGTGCGCGGTCGACCACGGAGTCGGCCACCGCCAGGAAGGGTGACGACCCGGGGGCGACCAGTCCCGCGATCGCGTGACCGACCGCGAGGGCGATACCGGTCGAGAGGATCCCCGCGGAGATCTGGGCCGTCACGCGGGGTCTGGGCTGGGTGGTGTCCACATCAGGAGTTCGGAGCTCAGGCCTCGCCGGACGGTTCGGGAGATTTTTTCGGGCGCCACCCATCCGGTTCGACAGCAGTGCCGAAGAACCCTGTGACCCAGCACGCAAGGCTCTGTTGAAAGGACCAACACCATGAGCATGACGATCTCCCGCCGTATGGCATCGATCGCGGCGGCGGCTGCCGTGAGCGGCCTCGTTCTGGCCGGCTGCGCGGACGACGAAGGCGGCATGGAGGCCGAGGGCACCACGTCCGCCCCCATGACCTCCGAAATGACCACCGAAGAGACCTCTCCCATGGCGGAGCCGGCCGGCATGCTGGTCGGTCCCGGGTGTGCGGACTACGCCGAGGCCAACCCGGACGGGCCGGGCTCGGTCGACGGTATGGCCATGGAGCCGGTCGCCACCGCCGCCTCCAACAACCCGCTGCTCACCACCCTCACGGCCGCCGTGTCGGGCGGGGTGAACCCGGAGGTCGACCTGGTCGACACGCTCAACAACGGTGAGTACACCGTGTTCGCGCCGGTCGACGACGCGTTCGCGCAGGTCGACGACGCCACGATGGAGGCGCTGCAGACCGATCCCGAGCTGCTCACCAGCATCCTGACCTACCACGTTGTCGAGGGACAGATCACCCCTGACGAGATCGAGGGCATGCAGACCACGCTGAACGGCGCGGACGTCGAGGTCATGGGCTCCGGTGACGAGCTCACCGTCAACGGTGCCAACGTGATCTGTGGTGGCGTCCAGACCGCCAACGCCACGGTCTACCTCATCGATGAGGTCATGGTTCCCGAGGAGTGATCCCACTGGACCCCGGGAGGCCCTGACCTCCTGAGTGTTCCGGCAGCACCGAGGCCCGGGTCGACGCGAGAGCGTCGGCCCGGGCCTCGTCGGGTCCCGCGGCCGGACCACCGGCACCCGCGCCGCGAGAGGGTTCCGGCCGGCGGTGATCGTGGCGGAAGGGGTTGACATCGGGGCCCCACGGTGGATACTTAAGCTATCGCCTAATTAAGGAATGAGTGAATTGAAGCAGGCCGGTGATCCGCTGTCCCGGGTGTTCCAGGCGCTCGCCGATCCCACGCGTCGTGGGATCCTCGAGCGGCTCAGCGCCGGGCCGGCCACTGTGGGCGAGTTGTCGGAACCGTTCGACATCAGTGCACCCGCCATCTCGCAACACCTCCGGGTGTTGGAGACCTCCGGTCTCATCGAGCGAAGCACGCGCGCCCAGTGGCGGGTGTGCACGCTCCGGCCGGAACCGCTGGACGCCGCCACTGCCTGGGTTGAGCGCAACCGCGCGCTGTGGCAGCAGAAGTTCGACCGACTCGACGACGTGCTCACCGACATCCGGCCCGGGCATGCCGACCCCACGGATCGAGGTCGCACGCCTCGATCGAAGGAGTGACGACATCATGTCCGTCCCGGAATTCACCATCACCCGCACATTCGACGCCCCGCGCGAGACCCTCTGGCGCGCGTGGACGGATCCGACACTGGCCGCTCGCTGGTGGCACCCGCACGAGGTCACGACCCCTGCCGAGAGCGTCTCGATCGATCTCCGCGTGGGTGGCAGCTACGCCTACCTCATGATCGACCCGGACGGCGGCGAGTGGCCGGCCACGGGCGAATACCTGGAGGTCCGCGAGCCCGACCGGCTCCGGTTCACCTGGGTCAGCCCGGACGACGAGCGCGGGGACGAGGTCCCCGTCATCACCGTCGACCTCGCCGAGGCGGGCGAGGGGCGCACCCTGATGACCTTCCACATGGCCCGGCACCCCGACGACCGCGGTTCCGAACACGGCGTCTACGACGGCTGGACCGAGGCGTTCGAGGAGTTGGACGGCGTGCTCGCATCGTCCACAGCCCGCTGAGGACCGCCTGCTCGGCGGGGGCACCGCTGGTCAGAACCAGTCGTCGCGCATGTCCAGGGTGGTGCGGTCGCCCGCGGCCAGCAGGTCGAACTTCGCGTCAACGACGGGCAGCTCGCGCCGCAGGAAGTACGCCGCGGCCTGCCGCTTCCCGGCGGCGAACCCGTCGGCGTCGTCGTCGATCCGACCTCCCAGGGCGAGGACCTGCTCGAGCCAGATCCAGGCGATCACGATGTGACCGGCGGCCTCGAGGTACTCGGTGGCGTCGGCCAGGAACGCCTCCGGGTCGGTCGCCCCGAGCCCGGCGAGTGCGGTGGTCACCTCGATCAGTCGCGTCACCCGCGGTCGGAGCAGCGCGGCGAACTCCTCGGCCGGGCCGCCTGCCGCATCCGCCCGGTCGCAGGTGGCGGCGATCCGCTCGCTCAGTGCGGCCAGTCCGGCACCACCCCCGGCGAGGACCTTGCGCCCGAGCAGATCCTGGGCCTGGATCCCGTGCGTGCCCTCGTGGATCGGGTTGAGGCGGTTGTCGCGGTAGTGCTGCTCGACGTCGTAGTCGATCGTGTACCCGGCCCCGCCCAGTACCTGTACCGCGAGTTCGTTGGCCTTGAGGCACCACTGCGACGGCCACGACTTGGCGATCGGGGTGAGGACGTCCAGGAGGGTGGAGGCGGCTGCGGCCTCCTCCGGGGATCCGGTCTTCTCGTCGTCGACGAGCCTCGCGCAGAACAGCCCCAGCGCCAGGGCACCCTCCACGTAGGACTTCTGGGCCAGCAACATCCGCCGCACGTCGGCGTGCCCGGTCAGCATGACCTGCGGCGAGGAGGGATCGGCACCGACGGTCCGCCCCTGAGGGCGGTTGCGCGCGTAATCGAGCGACTTGAGGTACCCGGTGTACCCGAGGGCCGTGGCGCCCAGACCCACGCCGAGCCGGGCCTCGTTCATCATGGTGAACATCTTCTTGAGGCCGGTGTTCTCCTCGCCCACGAGGTATCCGACCGCGCCCGGCCGGCCGCCGGGGGTGTGCATGCCCTGGCCGAGGGTGGGCATGGTGTTGACCGTGCCGCGGAAGCCCATCTTGTGGTTGAGGCCGGTGATCACGATGTCGTTGCGCTCCCCGATCGAACCGTCCTCGTCGACCAGGAACTTCGGCACCACGAACAGGCTGATGCCGCGGGTACCGGCCGGCGAACCGGGCACCTTGGCCAGTACGAGGTGCACGATGTTCTCGGACATCGTGTGCTCGCCGCCGGAGATCCACATCTTCTGCCCGAACAGCCGGTAGGTCCCGTCGTCCTGCGGCTCGGCGCGGGTGGTGATGTCGGCGAGGTTGGAGCCGGCCTGCGGCTCGGACAGGCACATGGTGCCGGTGAACCGGCCCTCGACCATCGGCTTGACGTAGCGCTCGATCTGCTCGTCCGAGCCGTGCTCGATCAACAGGTTGGCGTTGCCGGTGGTGAGCAGCGGGTACGCCGCGGTGGCGACGTTGGCCGCGTAGAACCACGCCATGCACGCCAGGTAGGCGGTGTAGGGCAGTTGCATCCCGCCCACCCGCTCGTCCATCGCGGCGCCCACCAGGTCGGCGTCGGCGAAGCGGCGCAGCGCCTCGGCGATCTCCGGGATGAGCTCGACCTCCTCGCCCACGAGCCTGGGCTCGTTGAGGTCCGCCTTGCGGTTGTGCGGGGCGAAGTACTTCTCGGCGAGCTCGGCCGACAGGTCCACCACGGCGTCGATGGTCTCGCGGGAGTGGTCCGCGTACCGCTCACGCCCACACAGCTCGGACACCCGCAGCCAGTCGTGGAGCAGGAAGTCGAGATCGGCGCGGGACATCACGGTGGAGGGGAGGGGGAGCGAGGGAGTCATGCACCGCAGGGTACTTGCCCCGGGCGCGGTGCCGACTCGGGCCGTGCCCGGCGGAACCGGGACGGGCGGCCCGCGGGACCGTCAGCTCCCGCCGGTGGCGCGGGCGAACTTCTGCCCCATCCCGAGCATGGTCTTGGCGTACGCGGCGGGCATGAACCGCTTGCCGCGGTAGGCCTTGCGGGCGTCCGGGTCGGGCAGGATCAGGAACTCCTTGGCGTCCAGACCGGTCATCACCTCGGCGGCGATCTCGTCCGCGCCGCGCTCGGAGCGGTCGATGAGCTTGCTCGCGAATCCGCTCGCGGCGGGGTCCGAGGAGTTGAGGCTCGAGGCCAGGTTGGTGCGGAAGAACGACGGGCACAGCACGGACACGTCGATCCCGAACGGCTCCAGCTCCCACCGCAGGGTCTCGGAGATCGCCACCACGGCCGCCTTGACCGCCGTGTAGGAGGCCATGGTCGGCGGGTGTACGAGCCCGGCGAGAGACGCCGTGTTGACCAGGTGCCCGTGGCCCTGCGCCTTGAGCATCGGCACGAAGGTGCGGCAGCCCCGCGCCACACCCAGCAGGTTGATGTCCGTGATGAGCCGCCAGTCCTCCTCGGTGAGGTACTCGATGCGGCCGCCCTGGGCGATGCCCGCGTTGTTGACCAGCACGTCGATGCCGCCCCAGATCTGCTCGATCTCCGCGCGCGCCGCCTGCCATTCCTCCTCGGAACGCACGTCCAGACGCAGATAGCGCGCATCCCCGGGGACCGAGGCGGGCCGGTCGTCGGTGGCCGCGAGGTCCGCGACCATCACGCGGTCGCCGCGCTCGAGGAACGCCGTGACCAACGCCAGACCGAGACCCGACGCCCCGCCGGTGACCAGCACCCGGCGGTTGGTGTCCGCGGGGGAGGGGGAGGAGACGAACGGCAACCGGGCGAGGCCGGGGACGGGGAGGTCGGACAGCGGGAGGCGGGGGAGACGCATGACGCGAAACTACCGTCTCACCCGCGCGCGAGGGGTGCGGGCTGTCCTGCGGCGCCGAGGAACCCGGCGGCCATCGACACCGCGGGCCCCGAGGAGTCGGCTCCCTCGATGAGCACCGCGAGGGCGATGTCCCCGGTGGAACCGACGAACCAGCCGTGGGCGGGACCGGTGCCGACCTCGGCCGTGCCGGTCTTGCCCCCGAGTCCGGGGATCGAATTGGCGGCCGTCGCGGTGCCCGATCGGACGGTCTGCTCCATGTACCGGCGCAGGGTGTCGACGACTCCGGGGTCGAGCGGTTCCGGTGCGTCGTTGGCGTCGCCGGTCATCCCGTCGACGACGTGCGGCAGGATCATCCGCCCGCCGTTCGCCAGCGAGGCCGTCATGACCGCCATCCCGAACGGGCTGGCCAACACCTCGCCCTGCCCGATCGCCGCTTCCACGCGGGCCGGGCCCTGCTCGGTGACGGGCACGGACCCGGTGAAGGTGTCCGCTCCGAGGCCGGGGGCGAAGAACCCGACGCCCAGGCCGAGCTTCGCGGCCGTGTCCTTCATGGCCTCCGGCGTCAGCCGGTCGCTGATGACGGCCTGGCTGGTGTTGCACGACCGGGCGAAGGCGGTCTCCAGCGGCACCGGGCCGAGCTCGAAGTCGTCGTCGTTGGGGATCGTGCGCCCCGACACGGTGACCGAGGCCGGGCAGGGCACGACCTCGTCCGGGCCCACGACGCCGGCCTCGATCGCCGCGGCCGTGGTGACGATCTTGAACGTCGACCCCGGCGGGAAGCGGCCCTGCATGGACACCGGCCCCTGCCGGTCGGCGACGGAGTTCTGCGCCACGGCCAGGATTCCGCCCGTCGAGGGCTGGATCGCCACGATCGAGGCGCCCAGAGCGGAGGAGTCCACCGCCTGCTGGGCGGCCCGCTGCATCGAGATCTGCAGCGTGGAGACGAGGTCGTCGACCTGGCCCACCGGGGCGCTGCCGAGCTCGATCGGTTCCGCGTCGGGATTGACGATCTCCGCGGTCCAGCCGCCCTCCTCCTGCAGCGCCTCGGTCCAGGCGTCGGGCAACCCGGTGAGAGCGGGGGAGTCGAGGTCCCGGTCGGTGCGGATGAGTTGGCCCTGCTCGGGCAGGCTCACCCCCGGGACGGCGGCGAGCTGCTCGCGGATCGGGTCGATGTCGGACGGGCGGAGCGCGACGATCTGGTACGGCTGGTCCCCCGCCTCCGTCATGCCCTCGCGGATCGTCTGCCCGGTGATCGTCGGCACCACGGGGTTCACCAGCGCCGCGACAGCGTCGGCCGACTCCACCGCCCCCGGCGCCAGGGTCACCGCGGTCACCGGAGTCCACTGCAGCAGCGGTTCGCCCGTGCGGTCGAGGACCGAGGTGTCGTAGTCCAGGATCTCGGAGAAGGCCAGGGCGCCCCCCGGCTCGAGGCGGGTGTCGAGGATCGTCGGCGCCCACTCGACCTTCCAGTCCTCGCCGACCCTGGTGGTCCGCGCCTCGCCGGTGGTCGTGACGATGCGGGCGGCGCCTTCCGTGCCGGGGGTCCCGCCGGCC
>NZ_JAALEF010000150.1:0-2777 GCF_014145245.1 Dietzia sp. B44
CGCTCTTCTCGTCGGGGGTCGGTCGCTGGCCGGTCGGTGGTCGTCGGCACGGCGGTGAGCGCCCCGGGCGGGATCAGGCGGGCAGCAGCGCCGCGAGCTCCTCGGCGGCCTCGTCCCCGTAGGCCGCGGCGAGTCGCCGGCGCGCGGCGGCGGAGTCGATGCTCCACTCCTGGGTGCCGGTGGTCTCCAGCACGTGGGTGGCGATGAGAGCACCGAACTGGGCCGAACGCTCCAGCGAGAGGCCGTCGACCACACCGGTGAGGAATCCGGCGCGGAACGCGTCGCCGACGCCCGTGGGGTCGAGCAGGTTGTCCGAGGGCACGATGCCCACCTCGAGGGGCTCGGCGCCCTTCTCCACGATCACCACGCTCTTGCCTCCGCGGGTGGTGATGCGGGTACCGACCTTGTCGTCCAGCTCCTCGGCCGTCCACCCGGTCTTGTTCAGCAGGAGTTCGTACTCGTACTCGTTGGTGAACAGGTACCGGGCGCCGTCGACCAGCGCTGCGGCCGCCTCACCGTCGAGGAACGCCAGCTGCTGGGAGGGGTCGGCCGCGAAGTCGAGCCCGAGCTCGCGGCACTCCGCCGTGTGGGAGTTCATCGCGGTCGGGTCGTTGGCGCCGATGAGCACGATCTCGGGCCGACCGATGCGGTCGACCAGGCGGGCCAGGGAGATGGTGGCCGCCTCACCCATCGCGCCGGGGTAGAACGAGGCGAGCTGGGCCATGTCCGAGTCGGTGGTGCACACGAACCGTGCGGTGTGCAGGGCGGAGCTGATGTGGACCGCCGAGGTGTCCACGCCGTGCCTCTCCAGCCAGTCGCGGTACTCGGCGAAGTCCTCACCCGCGGCGCCCACCAGATGGGGACGACGGCCGAGCACGCCGAGCGCGAACGCGATGTTGCCACCCACTCCGCCGCGGCGGATCTGGAGGGAGTCCACCAGGAAGCTCAGCGACACGTGGGCGAGCTGGTCCGGCAGGAGCTGCTCGGAGAACCGACCCGAGAAGGTCATGAGGTGGTCGGTGGCGATGGAACCCGTGATGACTACTGACATGCTCCAGACAGTAGACGACCCGGGCCGACCAGCGATCGGCCCGGGTCGTCAGTGCCCGGCTGGACTCAGTTGAACGAGTCGCCGCAGGCGCACGAGCCGGTGGCCTGGGGGTTGTCGATGGTGAAGCCCTGCTTCTCGATGGTGTCGACGAAGTCGATCGACGCACCGGTCAGGTAGGGCACGCTCATCCGGTCGACGGCGAGCTTGATGCCACCGAAGTCGTCCACGACGTCGCCGTCGAGCGAGCGGTCGTCGAAGAAGAGCTGGTACCGCAGGCCGGCACAACCACCGGGCTGGACGGCGATGCGCAGGGCCAGATCGTCGCGACCTTCCTGGTCGAGGAGTGCCTTGGCCTTCGAGGCGGCGGCGTCGGTGAGCAACACACCGGTGGCGGTGGTCTCCGTGGCGGTGTTCTCCGCAGTGGTCATGTCGGTTCTCCTTGCGATCCGAGAGGGTCTTCGGTGGCGTCCTACGGTGGTGCAACGCCCACCGGGGAGCTCTCTATTCCCCGGACGCCGCGTCGCCTGACACGATACGCCTGCGAGGAGTGACGGGTGAATGTCCTCGGCGGGGATCGATCGCCTAGCCTGGGTATGTGAAGTTGCGCGCATTCGGCTCCAGTAAAGACGACCCCGGCAAGGGCTCCGCAGGTACCGACACCGGGCCGGAGTCCTCCCCGGGCACGGATCCGGGGCCTGCAGGGGACGCCCGTCGGCCCGCGGGCAAGGGCAAGCCCACCCCCAAGCGGCGGGACCAGGAGCGCGCGCGCGGCCTGCGGACGGGTCCCGTCACGGCGCCGGTCACCCGTAAGGAGGCCAAGGAGCGCCGGAAGGCCGCCGAGGCCAGCATGACCAAGGACGAGCGCAAGGCCGCCCGGGCCGAGCAGCGTACCGCCCGTGAGGAGCGCCGCCAGCTCATGATGGCCGGCGACGACCGTTACGTGCTCTCGCGGGACCGCGGCGAGGTCCGTCGCTTCGCCCGCGACTGGGTGGACACCCACCGGCGCCTGATCAACTTCTTCATGCCGCTCGCGCTGTTCGTGATCATCTTCCAGCTGATCCCCAACCCGGAACTGATGTTCTACAGCCAGAACCTGTTCCTCATCCTGATCGTCGTGGTGGTGGTGGACGGAATCCTCCTCGGACGCAAGGTCAACAGTGTCGTCCGCGAGCGGTTCCCGGACACCGAGGACACCGGGTTCGGCATGGGCTGGTACGCGGTGATGCGGGCGACGCAGCCGCGGATGCTCCGCACCCCGCGCCCCCGGGTACGCCCGGGCGACTCCATCTGACCTGATCACCAGCTGGCCTGATCACCATCTGACCTGCTCGGCAGCTGACCTGACCGACAGCTGACCTGACCGACGATCCACGGAAAGGCCCGGAACGCCATGCGCCTGCTCGTCCTCGGCGGCACCCGCTCGGGCAAGTCCGCCCACGCCGAATCGGTGGCCGAGGCCACCGGCGCGGACGTGGTGTACGTGGCCACCGCGCGACCGGACCACGACGACGCCGAGATGACCGCCAGGATCGCCGCGCACCGGGACCGCAGGCCCGCCGAATGGTCCACCGAGGAGACCGACGAGATCCCGCGGGTACTCGCCGATCACCCGGCCGACACGGTCCTCGTCGACGATCTCGGGGGTTGGCTCACCCGCCGGATGGACGCCACCCTCGGGTGGACTGACGGCGGGGCGGCCGTGTCCGATGAGGTCGACGCGCTGGTC
>NZ_JAALEF010000013.1:0-4811 GCF_014145245.1 Dietzia sp. B44
ACGCACTAACGGAGATACCCACTAGTCGTTGGGCCAGCGATTCCGAGAGTCCGTAGTCCTCCGGATCCATACCGTATTTGTCGGTCCCGCTCTCCCACAACGGGTGCTGTCGGCCGTAGTCAGGGAAGAATCGGATCACTCGCTTATAACCGCCCGATCCGTAGATGGACTCCGGGTCATCTTCCACGGCCCCTCCCTCGCTCCTTTGGCCCGCTGGTTCAACCTACGTGCAAGAACGTCAGGGGTCGCGGATACAGAGTCGGCCGCCCAGAGGCCGCTATTGCTTAGCGGCTGCTTTGACAGGGTCCGCTGGCGCTCCCGTTCGCATAAATCTGTCACCTGGTCCGCAGTAGGAGTTCTTTTCACCCTTGACCTGCGGGAGACAAAGACGCGCACAGGCCAGACCGCCGCGGTGGATGGGGCCGATGCACAGGTACCGGACTCGTCCCGGCGACGGTGGGGGAGCGCTGTTTAGTCTGGCGCCGTGTGAGTGAGATGGTGGCCCGGGCATTGTCACTCAACGGGGCTTAGAGTGACATTGTGAACTTGGAGATGGTCGTCGACGACGCGACCGGCGCGCTCGCGAATATCGCCGGCACCGATGCTTGCGCCGATCTGGCCGGTTTGTCGTTCCCCCTCGGTGACCACGACGAGGCCATGTCCTTCGCGGACGCGGGTTACGAGGCCACCGAACGGCACGCCGATGCATGACCCATCTGTCCTGCGACGGGATCTCGAAGAGGCACAGGACCATTTCGAGCAGTACCGGGCGTCCGTGACCACGATGTTCGAGGAGCGCGCTGCCGGCGAGCTGTCGCGAGCCTTGGAGGTGGTCTTCCCCGACCTGGCCTTCTACGAAGGGCAGGCCGTCGCCGCGGCTGTGGCGCTCGAGTACCTTGCCGTCGACTCAGCTTCGGTGTCGAAGGTGCTTGCCAACGAGCTCGTGGAACAGCAGGGCGCGCGACGCAGCAGGGAGTACCTGGCAGGTTTCGCCAAGGTGCTCGCCCGAGTAAATCAGCACGAGCCGGGGTAAGCCGGGGCACTCACCCGGACAGCGACTGGATCAGTGGGCCGTCCGGCGTGTTTCGCGCGTGAATCGGTCCGCCCACAGTCGCCACTGCCATAACGTGAGCGTCACGAAGATCCCGGTGCATGCGACTGCGCCGGTCTTCTCGCGCTTATAGCTGGCCACAATGGCGCACAGGAGCGATGTACTGGCCATGCCAGTCAGGGCGAGGATCATCGGCTCGGACGTGGGGTCCCGAGTCCAGGACTCCTCGCCCAGGATTGCACGTGTCGCGAACGACGACGTGTTGTGAGCCGGCGGAGTCATCACCGGGTTGAGCGCGAACCAGGCGCCGATGGGCACGTACCACCACCAGTGGCGAGTCCACGGGGGCACCAGCAATAGCGGTGCGCTCAGGAGCCTCGACCATGCACTGACCGGATGAGCGTGCCGCCGGAACATGCGAGCGTAGGAGTTGTCCTCGGAAGCCACGAGGTCAGCCTTGCACCTCTGCCGCCGCGACGGCTGCCAAATTCACGACTCTGATCCGGTTGGGCGACGGCGAGACCTGGCACACCGTCGGGCTCCTAGTCTCGGTGGGCGAGTAGCGCGGCGTGGGGCCGATGCCCGGGATCGTGTCGATGTTCCCGATGGGTGACTGTGAACCCTGCACGGTGAACGGTGTCGATCATCGTGGTCAGGGGCCAGTAGAACGCAGGCGCCACAGCATGGGGAAACTCCTCGACCATGTCTCCGTCGAAGAACGCGAGGAGAAGGCGACCTTCCGGCGCTAGCGACGCACGCACCGTCGCCAGTGCCTCGGGCACGTCGCCGGGGTCGAGGTGGATCAGTGAGTACCAGGAGAAGACTCCGCCCAAGGGGTACGGTAGGTCGCCCAGATCGTCAAATGCTCCCTGACGGAACTGCACCTGCGGGTAGGTGCGCTGTGCGTGGTCTACGAACTCTGGCACCGGGTCGATTCCTTCGGCCGTGACCCCAGCGTCGGTGAGGTACGCCGTCCAGTGGCCGGGACCGCAACCGACGTCGACGACGCGACCCGTGCAGTCGCGAGCCCAGCGGGCGACCAGCGCCTGGTCCTGGGGTGCCGTCGCGTCGATGTGGCCGAGACGGTCGATGTACTCGTGCGCGCGGGCGGAGTAGGCGGAATGCACCGTGTCCGCCTCGGGTGGTGTGCGTGACTCCCTGGTCATGCGGTGCCGGCGAGTATCAGGGTGCGCAGAATGTGGCCTTCGAGGCGGTCAAGGAGCTCGGATGCGCCGACTTCAGGGTGCGAGTGCGCGTGCGAGCGCAGAAGCCTCTCTGCTTCGTCGAGGGAGAAGAGGCACGTGGCGAGCCCAGCGCGCTGGTCCGCTCCGCAATCGGCGTCCAGGATCAGGGCGAGGCGCGCGCGAACGTGGTCTCGCCGGGTGGCGGCGAGGTCGGCGAGGTAGGCGTCGATCACGGTGTCTGGGCTCTCTCCTGCGTGACGCGCCACGAGGTCGTGGAACACCGCTCGCGACTGCGCAGCGAGGAACTCGGACACGCCCGCGATGAGGGCCGCGCGGGTGCGGTAGTAGTACGAGGTCGATCCTTTGGCTATGCCGAGCTCTGCGTCGATGGCCTGGTGGGTGAGGGCATGGCTTCCGCCTCGAGCGGCCAGTGCGATAGCTGCCCGACAGATCTGGTCTCGTCGGGATGGTCGCTCGGGCACGAGCTCAGCCTACCGCCGGAGCCTCTAGGAAGCTAGAGTCTCGGAAATGTGGAGATCTCGGGCGAGGAGCCAGTCGGCTGGCGCCATCGGGCTCACCGCACGCCAGCACGCGGTGATGGATTCGATGGGCGGCCGCGGCGACGTCTATGTCTACGGGCCCCCTGGTAGCGGCAAGACGACAGTGCTCGACTTAGTCCACGGCGCAGCGCCCACGTCGGTGCGGTGGCACTGCGCAGAGTTCTTCCGCGCGGTCCATGCTGAGCTGCCCAGACACGGGCGCGACCTGGACACAACGGTACGAGCGCTGACAGGTCCGGCTAGTGCAGTGTTCTTCGACGAGTTCCACGTTCACGATGTCGCCGATGCGATCTACCTACATCGCGCGCTGACCTGGTGGTCTTCCCATCGGGTACGAGTGGTAGCTACGTCGAAATATGTACCCGATGAGCTCCTGCCAAATCCTCTCCTGCATGCTGCGGCCGAACCTGTCATCGATCTCATCCGGTCCAGGTTCGCGGTGATAGATCTCGATGAGGGCATCGACCATCGCATCGCCGCCACCAGCAGCGAGCACGGCTTCACCGCGGGGAGATGGCTACCGCCCATGTCGCACGAGGAAGCGGCCTCCTCACTCATGCTGGGAAACCGAAGCCTGCCTGTCCTGCCACAGCCGAGGGAAACGCAAGCGATAGTGACGACGTTCGCCGCGCTATGTGAGTGCCCGTGGTCGACCAGTGACTATCTGACCCTCCTCGCTGACGGAAGCCACCTCGTCATCCACGACGTTCCACATCCTGCGCGTATCGGACGCGAACCCGGGCAGCGCCTGGCCAACCTCGTTGACGTCGCGTACGACCTTGATGTTCCGTTGACCATTCACTCCCCGGGAGCGCCCGACCGCCTGGCAGCCTCGGCGTTTCCACCGCTAGATGTCGACAGAACCGTCAGCCGTCTGCGCAGCCTGAGCGTCTCTCAACGCTGACATCGCGCTCGTACGGGGCTGATGCACGAGTAGGTGACTTTTGATCTGGCTTGCCCTCGGGGGCCGGCTTGAGTTCAGGTGGTCAGTGCAACGCCTATTGAGGTGTTGAGGATATCGGTCGGGGTCTTCCATCCCAGGGTCTTTCGGATCCGGGCGTTGAGGTTGTCCTGGGCGTAGCGGATCTCCTCGTCGGTGACCTCGGAGAAGTCGGTGCCTTTGGGGAAGAAATCCCGGATGAGCCCGTTGGTGTTCTCGTTCGAACCGCGCTGCCAGGGTGAGTACGGGTCGCAGAAGTAGACCTTGGTGTCGGTGGCCAGGGTGAAGGTGGCGTGCTCGCTCATCTCGCTGCCGCGGTCCCAGGTCATCGTGCGGCGCAACTGCTCGGGCAGGTCCTTGATCATCTCCACCAGGGCGTCGGCCACGGTGGTGCCGTCGTGGCGCTCGGGCAGTCGCCGGATCAGCACGAACCGGCTGGTGCGCTCCACAAGGGTGATCAGGGCGGTCCGGTTGGCCTTGCCCAGTACCAGGTCGCCTTCCCAGTGACCGGGCACCGCCCGGTCGGCCACCTCGGCCGGCCGGTCGGAGATCGTCGCGTCGGCGCCGATCCAGGATCGAGCGCCACGACCGGGCAGCTTGGAGGTCGGCCGCCGGCTGGTCCGGCCCGAACGAAGCGCCTTCTCCACAGTCAGCTCGTGCCGCAGTGCCCCTTTACCCTGCACATACAGGGCCTGGTAGATCGTTTCGTGACTGACGTTCATGCCTTCATCATCCGGGAACAGCAGCCTCATCCGGGCACTGATCTGTTCCGGGGAATCCCGACGATTAAGCCGCCCGGCCACCTGACAGCGAAGCGGCGTGCCCTCCGCGAGCTTGGACACCTCGGGGCGAGCAGCCATCCGTGCGGCACGCTGCTGGGCCTGCTGCGGCAGATAGGAGTCCCGGCCCCCGTTGCGAGCGATCTCCCGACCGATAGTGCCGCGGTGGGTGCCCAGAACTCGCGCGATCTGCGCATCCTTCTTGCCCTTGAGCAGCAAGTGGAACAGCACCCCCCGCCCGTGCGAGTTGAGCTGGCCACGAGCGTCGACATAGTGGGTATCTCCGTTAGTGCGTCG
>NZ_JAALEF010000151.1:0-6202 GCF_014145245.1 Dietzia sp. B44
CAGAGCGGTCACGGCCACCGCGGCGACCTGCTCGGCGGTCGCGGCGTGTTCCGGGCGGCGGGGCCCGCCGACCCCGTGTCTGCGGTCGACCTCCTCGAGCGCGCGGAGCATCTCGTCCGGGTCACCGCCCTTGTCCGGGTGGTGGCGCAGGACGGCTTGGCGACGATCCCGCTTGTAGGCGGCGGGGTCGCGTGGTTCGCGTCGGCTGTTCACGTGGGGCTCTCCTGGGTGACGAGGCGCATGGGCGCTGATGGCTCGACGCTACCGAAGTCGCGGCACGCGGGCGCGGCATCCCCGACCCGTCGGCCCCGGCGATTTTGATCCCGTGGGGTACGTGCGGCATACTGGTCGAGTTGCCCGGACAAGGCGGCGAACTCGTGTGGCCCCCGGGCCCCGCGATCGCCGGGTTGGTCGGGCGAGCACGACCGGGGCGGGTGAGCGATCACCCGCCGGAAAAGTGGGAGGGCGACACGCCCGACCGCGTGGACGCGTCGTGACACATCAACAGCGGCAGCGGATCGGTTCCGCCGTCACCCTCGCCCCGCGGGAGTGCGGCACTCCGTCCTCTGGAGGGCTCGTGGTCGTGTCACGTTCGTGAGCGCGCGACGGCGGTCCTCCACGACGAAGCACCGATGCATGTGACCGGGCGGTAGACGGTCAGACGGTGTCACGTATGACAAGCGAACACAGAAGTGTCCCCCGCGCAGCGAGGGCGCTCACGACAGCCGCCTTCAGGGGCGGGGGGAGAATGAGGACGAAGTGGCGGGACAAAAGATCCGCATCAGGCTGAAGGCCTATGACCACGAGGCCATCGACGCCTCGGCGCGCAAGATCGTCGAGACGGTCACCCGTACGGGAGCTCGTGTCGTCGGCCCGGTGCCGTTGCCGACCGAGAAGAACGTGTACTGCGTCATCCGCTCGCCGCACAAGTACAAGGACTCGCGCGAGCACTTCGAGATGCGCACCCACAAGCGGTTGATCGACATCCTCGACCCCACGCCCAAGACCGTGGACGCGCTCATGCGCATCGACCTGCCTGCCAGCGTCGACGTCAACATCCAGTGACCTCCGACCGAGCAGCGGTCAGCAAGCAACGTGCAGCGGAGACAGTGAACAGATGAGTACTACCGAGATCAAGGGAATCCTGGGCGCGAAGCTCGGCATGACCCAGGTCTTCGACGAGAACAACCGGGTCGTCCCGGTTACCGTCATCAAGGCCGGGCCGTGTGTAGTCACCGGGATCCGTACAGAGCAGACCGACGGCTACAACGCCGTCCAGATCGCGTTCGGCGCGATCGACCCCCGTAAGGTCACCAAGCCCGTCACGGGCCAGTTCTCCAAGGCGGGTGTGACCCCGCGTCGCCACCTGGCGGAGATCCGGCTGGACAACGCGGAGCAGGCCGCAGCCTTCGAGCTGGGCCAGGAGCTCGGCGCGGATGTGTTCTCCGACGGCGCTTTCGTCGACGTCACCGGGACCTCCAAGGGCAAGGGTTTCGCCGGCACCATGAAGCGTCACGGCTTCCACGGACAGGGCGCCTCACACGGCACCCAGGCCGTGCACCGCCGGCCCGGTTCCATCGGTGGCGCATCCACCCCGGGCCGCGTGTTCCGGGGCAAGAAGATGGCCGGCCGCATGGGCAACGAGCGCGTGACCACCATGAACCTCAAGGTCCACAAGGTCGATGCCGAAGCCGGCGTCCTCCTGATCAAGGGCGCCATCCCGGGCCGCAACGGCGGCCTCGTGATGGTCCGATCCGCAGTGAAGGGCGGTGCGCGCGCATGACCACGACGGAGAACACCGTGAATCTCAAGCTTGACGTCCGTACCCCGGCCGGTTCGGCCGACGGGTCGGTCGAGCTGCCCGCCGCGATCTTCGGCGTCGAACCCAACCTGGCGCTGATGCACCAGGTCGTCGTGGCTCAGCTCGCCGCGGCGCGGCAGGGCACGCACTCGACCAAGACCCGCGGCGAGGTCCGTGGCGGTGGCCGCAAGCCGTTCCGCCAGAAGGGCACCGGCCGCGCCCGCCAGGGCTCGACCCGCGCCCCCGCCTACACCGGCGGTGGCACGGTCCACGGTCCGAAGCCGCGCGACTACTCGCAGCGCACCCCCAAGAAGATGAAGGCCGCCGCCCTCCGCGGTGCCCTGTCCGACCGGGCCGCCAGCGATCGTATCCACGTGGTCACCGAGCTCGTCGAGGGTCAGACCCCGTCGACGGCGGGCGTGCGGGACTTCCTCGGAAGCCTGTCCGGTCGCAAGAAGTTCCTGCTCGTCGTCGGCCGCGAGGACGTCGCCGCGTGGCGCTCGGTGGGCAACCTGGACCACGTCCATCCCATCGCTCCGGATCAGCTCAACACCTACGACGTGCTGCGTGCAGACGACGTCGTGTTCACGGTGGAGGCACTGGACGCGTTCGTCTCGCAGGCCAGCAAGCGTGCCGCAGGCACGGATAACACCGCCGCGAAGGAGGCCGACAAGTGAGCACCGTCGCCGATCCCCGGGACGTGATCCTCGCCCCCGTCGTCTCCGAGAAGGCCTATGGCCTGCTCGAGCAGGGCGTGTACACGTTCCTGGTCGCCCCGGACGCCAACAAGACGCAGATCAAGATCGCCCTCCAGGAGATCTTCGGCGTCACGGTGGAGTCCGTCAACACCGCCAACCGTCAGGGCAAGCGTAAGCGCACCCGCACCGGGTTCGGACAGCGCAAGAGCACCAAGCGCGCCATCGTGACCCTTGCGGCCGACAGCAAGCCCATCGAGATCCCGGGTCTGACCGCCTGACGGCGGGAAGAGTTAAGGACGAGAGAACCTCATGGCTATCCGCAAGTACAAGCCCACGACGCCCGGCCGTCGCGGCTCGAGCGTCTCGGACTTCGCCGAGATCACCCGCTCGACGCCCGAGAAGTCGCTGCTTCGCCCACTACACAAGACCGGTGGCCGTAACGGTCACGGTCGGATCACCACCCGTCACAAGGGCGGTGGCCACAAGCGCCAGTACCGTGTCATCGACTTCCGTCGTAATGACAAGGACGGCGTCGACGCCACCGTCGCCCACATCGAGTACGACCCCAACCGCACCGCCAACATCGCCCTCCTGCACTACGCGGACGGCGAGAAGCGGTACATCCTGGCCCCGCGGAACCTCAAGCAGGGCATGAAGGTCGAGTCGGGTGTCGGTTCCGATATCAAGGTCGGCAACAACCTGCCGCTCCGCAACATCCCCGCAGGTACCGTCGTGCACGCCGTGGAGCTCCGTCCCGGGGGCGGTGCCAAGATGGCACGCGCCGCCGGTGCCGGGATCCAGCTGCTCGGCAAGGAGGGCGCGTACGCCTCCCTCCGCATGCCGTCCGGCGAGATCCGCCGGGTCGACGTCCGCTGTCGCGCGACGATCGGCGAGGTCGGCAACGCCGAGCAGGGGAACATCAACTGGGGTAAGGCCGGCCGCATGCGCTGGAAGGGCGTCCGCCCGACCGTCCGCGGTGTGGTCATGAACCCCGTCGACCACCCGCACGGTGGTGGCGAGGGTAAGACGTCCGGTGGACGTCACCCCGTCAGCCCGTGGGGCCAGCCCGAGGGCCGGACCCGCAAGCCCAACAAGGCGAGCGACAAGATGATTGTCCGTCGCCGTCGCACCGGTAAGAAGCGTTAAGGAGGGAAACTAGGATGCCTCGTAGTCTCAAGAAGGGTCCGTTCGTCGACGAGCACCTCCTCGCGAAGGTGGACGCGCAGAACGACAAGGGTACTCATCAGGTCATCAAGACCTGGTCGCGTCGCTCGACGATCCTGCCCGATTTCATCGGCCACACGTTCGCCGTCCATGATGGCCGCAAGCATGTGCCCGTGTTCGTGTCCGACTCCATGGTGGGTCACAAGCTCGGCGAGTTCGCGCCGACGCGCACGTTCAAGGGGCACATCAAGGACGATCGGAAGAGTAAGCGCCGATGAGCACTGATACCAGCAAGACCGCCGAAGGCACGGTGCAGGACGAGCAGCAGCTCTCCGCCCGGGCCACCGCCAAGTTCGTCCGCGTCACGCCCATGAAGGCGCGTCGTGTGATCGACCTGATCCGGGGCAAGGACGCCTCCGACGCGTTGGACATCCTGCGGTTCGCCCCGCAGGCCGCCAGCGAGCCGGTGGGCAAGGTCCTCGCGTCCGCCATCGCGAACGCCGAGAACAACCTCGACCTGGATCCCCGGACCCTGGTCGTGTCGGCTGCGTTCGCCGACGAGGGCCCGACCCTGAAGCGGTTCCGGCCGCGTGCCCAGGGTCGTGCGTTCCGAGTGCGCAAGCGCACGAGCCACATCACCGTCGAGGTGACCAGCGTGCCCGAGAAGGCCGGTTCCACCGGCCGGGGTCGTCGTAACCAGGGAGGTGCCCGCTAAATGGGACAGAAGATCCAGCCGCACGGCTTCCGTCTCGGCATCACCTCGGACTGGACGTCCAAGTGGTACGCCGACAAGCAGTACGCGGACTACGTCGCCGAGGACATCAAGATCCGTCAGCTCCTGTCCAAGGGCATGGAGCGGGCCGGCATCTCGGGCGTGGACATCTCCCGTACCCGCGACCGCGTCAACGTCGACATCCACACCGCCCGGCCGGGCATCGTGATCGGTCGTCGTGGCGCCGAGGCCGACCGTCTCCGCGGCGAGCTCGAGAAGCTCACCGCGAAGCAGGTCCACCTCAACATCCTCGAGATCAAGAACACCGAGGCCGACGCCCAGCTCGTGGCCCAGGGCATCGCGGAGCAGCTCTCCAACCGCGTGGCCTTCCGCCGCGCGATGCGTAAGGGCATCCAGTCCGCGATGCGTCAGCCGCAGGTCAAGGGCATCAAGGTGGTCTGCTCGGGTCGTCTCGGCGGTGCCGAGATGTCGCGTTCGGAGCGCTACCACGAGGGTCGCGTCCCGCTTCACACCCTGCGTGCCGAGATCGACTACGGCACCTACGAGGCCAAGACGACCTTCGGTCGCATCGGCGTCAAGGTGTGGATCTACAAGGGTGACGTGGTCGGCGGTCGTCGCGAGTCCGATCAGTACGCCCAGTCCAGCAACCGCGGCGGTGCCGACCGAGGACCGCGCCGCGAGCGTGGCGCAGGCCGGCCGCGTCGTTCCGGCGCCCAGGGCACCACGGCCACCAGCACCGAGACCGGCCGCGCCGGTTCCGGTCCGGCTGCCGAGGCCCCCGCCCAGGCTCCGCAGAATCAGACCAGGGAGGCGTGACAGTGCTTATCCCCAAGCGCGTCAAGCACCGCAAGCAGCACCACCCCGGCCGTAGCGGCGGGGCCAAGGGCGGCACCAAGGTGACGTTCGGTGAGTACGGCATCCAGGCTCTAGAGCCGGCGTACGTCACCAACCGTCAGATCGAGTCCGCGCGTATCGCGATCAACCGCCACATCAAGCGTGGCGGCAAGGTGTGGATCAACATCTACCCCGATCGCCCCTTGACCAAGAAGCCCGCCGAGGTCCGCATGGGTTCCGGTAAGGGATCCGTCGAGTGGTGGGTCGCGAACGTCAAGCCGGGTCGCATCCTCTTCGAGATGTCGTACCCGAACGAGGAGACCGCACGCGAGGCGCTGCGCCGCGCGCAGCACAAGCTCCCGTGCAAGACCCGTATCGTGACCCGGGAGGAGCAGTTCTGATGGCTAGTGGAACCACCGCCCCCGAGTTGCGTGAACTCGACGCCGATGCGCTCACCGCGCGTCTTCGTGAGGCCAAGGAGGAGCTGTTCAACCTGCGCTTCCAGATGGCCACCGGTCAGCTGACCAACAACCGTCGCCTGCGCGTCGTCCGTCACGACATCGCACGCATCTACACCGTCATCCGCGAGCGCGAGCTCGGGTTGTCGGCGGCGCCGGGTGATGCCAAGTGAGTGACAAGGAAGCAGCCGTGACTGAGGCCAGCGAGAACACCGAGCGCAACAGCCGCAAGGTGCGGATCGGGTACGTCGTGTCCGACAAGATGGACAAGACCATCGTCGTCGAACTCGAGGACCGCGTGAAGCACCCGCTCTACGGCAAGATCATGCGCCGTACCGAGCGTGTGAAGGCGCACGACGAGACCAACGACGCCGGTGTCGGCGACCGCGTGCGGATCATGGAGACCCGCCCGCTGTCCGCCACCAAGCGCTACCGCGTCGTCGAGGTCCTGGAGCGCGCGAAGTAGGAGAGTCGCTCCACTCTCACCCCCGGCCCGGCCCCGACTACTCGGGGC
>NZ_JAALEF010000152.1:0-2101 GCF_014145245.1 Dietzia sp. B44
CGGTTCCCGCCCGGTGCGGGCTGCGGCCAGAGCCCGGATCTCGGAGTGGTCGAGTGCCCCGAGGTGCAGGATCTCGCGGGCGAGGGTGGAACACAGGTCCGCGGACGGCCCCTCCGAGGGGTTCCCTGCGGTGAGGACCAGGAGAACCGCACCGTCGACGGAGGTCTCGAGAGCCGATCCGAGTGCGCGGAGGGATCCTGGATCGGCGTGGTCGGCGTCGTCGATCACGATGACCGTCCCGGCGCCGGCGCCCCCGAGCGCGGCGTCGAGCTCGTCGACCACCCGGGACCCGGTCCGCTCGACCCCGGCCGGACCGGGCGTCTCGCCGTCACCCGGCGGGGCGACCGGGGGAAGTCGCCGGAGGATCCGGTCCGCGATCACCCACCGGACGTCGTGTTCCCACGGCAACGCCCTGGTCAGCACCGTGGTCACGCCGGTGGTTCCGGTGAGCAGGGTGTCGACCAGGTGACTCTTGCCCGCACCGTACGGGGCGGTCACCAGGACCACTGACGACCCGCGGTCCACCACCGCGTCGTGGAGCTCACGGAGTCGTTCCACGACGCGGTGGTGACCGTGGCGGGGGATGAGGGAGGGCATGGTGGTCATGACCTCAGCGTAGGTCGGCCGCCGGGGTCTCGATCCGTTCCCGAGAACCGTCGGACCTGCCGTCGGGACCGGCGCCGATGAGGGTGTCGGGGACCTGGGCGACCAGGCCCGGCGAGCGCGGGACGGCGAGGGTGATCAGGGCCCCGACCAGGGCGACGCCCGCGAAGACGAGGAACGAGGTCTCCGCCTGGAGGCCCGCGGCGACGAGAAGGCCGCCGATGACCGGACCGAGGATTCCGCCCAGGCGCCCGAAACCCGCGCACCAGGCCACACCCGCGGCGCGGGAGCCGGTCTCGTAGTAGTTCGAGACGAAGCCGTAGACGAGTACCTGGGTCCCGATGGTGCCCATGCCGGCAGCGGCGACGAGCAGGATCATCAGTGCGATCGGCGGGGAGAGGGTCACGGCGACCAGGGCGGACGTGGCCAGGAGGAAGGAGCAGGCCACGATCACGCGCGGGCCGTGTCGGTCGGCCAACCGCGATGCGGCCAGCCCGCCGGCGATGGCACCGCCGTTGAGGACCAACAGGAAGCCGAGGGAACTCTTGGCGTCGATACCGTACGACTCCATGATCGTCGGCAGCCACGTGTTCAGCCCGTAGGTCAGGAGGAGTCCGGCGAAACTCATGAACCCCAGCAGGAGGGTGCCGAGTCGATAGGCCGGGGTCAGCAGCCCGGCGAATCCGGTGGGCGACGGTGCGGCGGTACCCGTTGCGCCGGAGCCGTGAGGGCTCCCGGCGGGGGCGTCGATGAAGGCGTTGACCGGCAATCCGCGGGCGGTACACAGGGCGACGGCCTCGTCGGTGCGCCCCCGCGAGGAGAGCCAGCGCGGCGACTCGGGCAGGGCGTACCACGCGTAGGGCAGGACGATGACGAGGGGCAGTGCGCCGATGAGGAACAGTCCCCGCCAGCCGATGTGGTCGCGCAGCAGCATCGCGAGGGCCGAGGCGAGGACTCCGCCGGCGGGGATTCCGCTGTAGACCACGGCGTTGAACAGGTTCCGCCGCCCCGCGGGGGCGAACTCGGCGATGATCGCACCGGCGGTGGCGACGATCGCGCCGATTCCGAGGCCGGTGAGAAGGCGCAGGATCCCGAACGTCGTGATGTTCTGCGCGAAAGAGGTGGCGGCCATGCCCACCGAGAACCAGGCGATCGAGCCGAGCATGATCCTCCGACGTCCGATGCGGTCACCGACGGCGCCCGCGCTCAGCGCTCCGATCATGACTCCGACGAGGGCGTACGAACCCAGGGCCCCGGCCTGAGCGGCACCGAGCGGGCCGATCTGGCCGGGGTCCGCCATGAGCGTGGGCAGGATCGCGCCGTAGATCACGAGGTCGTAGCCGTCGAAGAGGATGGCCAGCGCGACAACGGCCAGTACTCCGTAGACGGTTCGCCGATGCGCTGGGGACTCCCAGACGTCGGCTGTGGTTGCGGTCTTCTCGGTCACGGTGGACCTCCGATGGGGGATGGGTGGGACGGGACGGGGGGCGGGACGGGG